>CAYZDW010000001.1:0-4356 GCA_964477175.1 uncultured Steroidobacteraceae bacterium
TTCCTGCCAGGACTCGACATTGTTGCCGTGCGTCTCCCAGAAATCCGCGGGGAGCCCGGTAACCCCGGTGAACAGCAGATCGGCATCCTCGATCGTGCGGTCGTTGTAATAGTCCTCGGCATGCACGCCGAGTATCGCCGCCTTGATGCGCAGATTGATGTCCTTCGACACGAGCGTCACGCGCGTGCCGGGCATCTCCATCTGCAGCGCAAGCGTGTAGCCCAGCAGCGCATTGTCGATGCCGTGACCGGGGAGCGAGTCCGGCAGCCCCGCCGCGAGGCGGCGCGTCTGGAAGAACAACCGGCCGCTCGGTGGCTTCTTGCCGTGATTTCCGCTGCGGCCGACCGGCAGCTCCAAGCCCCGGTCAATCTGCTCCTTCGTCGCATTGGCCATCAGTTCGTCGAGGAAGCGGCTGACCTGCCGGACATTGCGTGCGGACTCGGAAAGACCTTTCTTGCCGGCATCGAGCTCCTCGAGCACGCCCATCGGCAGGTAGATGTCATGTTCCTCGAAGCGGAAGATCGCGGCCGGGTCGTGCATCAGCACGTTGGTGTCCAGCACGAATGCGCGCCGGGTGCCCTTTGCGGAGCGGCTTTTCAGCATGTCGGGGTCACAACTCGCGGACTGCCGCCAGGACCTGCTCGGCGTGGCCTGCCACCCTGACCTTGCGCCATTCGCGGCGCAGTACGCCGTCGGCGTCGATCAGGAACGTGCTCCGCTCGATGCCCATGGTCTTGCGCCCGTACATGTTTTTCTGCTTCCAGACGCCGAACAGCGACGCGACGGCGCGGTCCTCGTCGGATGCGAGCTCAAACGCGAACTGCATCTTGTCCTTGAACTTGCGGTGCGACTCCAGGGTGTCCGTGGAGACGCCGAGGATCGTGGTGCGCGCGCGCCGGAACGCGGCGCCCAGGTCGCGGAAGTCGCTGCCCTCGAGCGTGCAGCCGGGAGTGTTGTCGCGCGGATAGAAATAGACGACGACGTTGCCGCCGCGCAGGTCCTTGAGCCGGAAATCGCCGCCGGTCGTCGGGACGACGAAATCGCGCAGCTTCCGGCTGACGCTGATCGTGGACATGGCGATGGCTGGAACCCCGGTTCCGCCCGCAGCGGTCAATTCTTGACCGGCTCGAGGATCGCGTCGAGATTCATCTGGTCGCAGAAATCCATGAACTCCTCGCGCAAGGCCCCGACATGGATGCGTGCCGGCACGTTGATGATCATGTAGACGGAAAACATCTGCGCACCCGTGTGCGCCGCGGCGTAGCCACGCGTCGAAAGTTCGCCGATGTCGATTCCGCGCGCCGCGAAGAACCCCGATACCGCCGCAACGATGCCCGCCTGATCCAGGCAGACAACGTCGACTGAGTAGGGAATCATGTCCTCGCGGGCTGGCCGCTCGGCGGTGCGGCGCACCTGGATCGTCATCCCGGACGTTTCCGCGAGCTTGTGGAGCTCGGTCTCGATCCTGGCGATCGAATGCCAGTTCCCGGACACGAGCAGCAGCATCGCGAAATCCGAGCCGAGCGCCGTCATCCGGCTCTCGCTGATGCTGCCGCCACAGTCGGCGACGGTCTTCGATAGGTCGTGGACCAGTCCGATGCGGTCGTCGCCAATGGCCGAGATTGCGATGAACTGTTTCATGCGGAAAAGAGCGGGGGTGACGGGCGCAGTCTACCGGGATCGGCTTGACGATGATACGCCGGGTCCCCGATGGCTTGCGCCCGTGAGCCGCGCGCCAGTACGATCCCGCCTCCACTGGCCGTTTGATTGGAGGTTCGATGTTTCGCGGCAGCCTGGTCGCGCTGGTGACGCCGATGACGGAATCGGGCGAGGTGGACCATGTCGCGTTCGGCCGGCTGCTCGACTGGCATGGCCGGCAAGGCACCGATGGCATCGTCATCGCCGGAACGACCGGCGAGTCGGCCACTGTCTCGGCCGCCGAGACCGCGGAACTCCTGCAGATCGCGGTCCAGCGCATCGGCGGTCGCATGCCGATTATCGCGGGCACCGGCAGCAATTCGACGGCGGAGGCGGTCGAAAGAACCCGCGCCGCCTGCGAACTCGGCGTCGACGGTGTCCTGGTGGTGACTCCTTATTACAATCGTCCGCCACAGGAAGGCTTGTACCGCCATTTCAGCGTGGTCGCCGACGCGGCGAGCGTCCCGCTGATCCTGTACAACGTGCCGTCGAGGACCGCCTGCGATCTGCTGCCGGAAACGGTCGAGCGGCTTGGCGCGCACCCCCAGATCATCGGCATCAAGGAGGCGACCGGCAATGTCGAGCGCGGCGCCGAAATCCTCGCGCGCTGCGGAGATGACTTTCTGTTGCTTTCGGGCGACGATGCGACTTGCCGGGAGTTGATCCGGATCGGCGCTCAGGGCGTCATCACGGTTACGGCGAATGTGGCGCCGAAGCTCATGCGCGAGATGGTCGAGGCCGCACTGTCGGACGACCAGGCACAGGCCCGGGAACTCGACGACCGACTCGCAGGTCTGCACAAGGCGTTGTTTGTCGAGGCGAACCCGATTCCGGCCAAGTGGGCGCTGGAACGCCTTGGACTGATCGGTGCCGGAATCCGCCTGCCGCTGACCAGGCTGGCCGAGGAGCATCATGTTGTGGTGCTAGAGGCCATGCGTCGGGCAGGAGTCATCGAATGAGGAAGCGAATGAAGCGAGTGACACGACTATGCGTTTTGCTGCCGGTCTTCGCATTCGCCGGCGGCTGCAATCTGCTGCCCGATGCGTATTCCGGCTGCGACGAGTCGAAACCGTATCAGTCCGCGCAGGAAACGCCGCAATTGCGCGTGCCGGAGGGTGCCGTCACCCCGGATACACGCAATGCCATGCGCATTCCGGCCGCCACCGCGCCGCAGGTTCCCGGCGGCGAAGGGCGGTGTCTCGACCATCCGCCGAGCTATGGCGCGACACGTCCACCAGCCGACTGAGCGCGCCCGGTCGGTTGCCGCACCCACGTTCGTCCGGTAGGCTTCGCAGCCCCGGAGAGGTGGCCGAGCGGTCGAAGGCGCTGGACTGGAATTCCAGTAATACCCAAAAGGTATTCGTGGGTTCGAATCCCACCCTCTCCGCCAGTAAACGATCAAGGGTCCCGAAGGGGCCCTTGATCGTTTACCGGACGAGGGTATGTGGACGAACCCACCGGGTTCGACGAGACGCGCGGCAGCGCGCCGAAGGACAGCGCCGCGTTAGCGCGCCACGGGAATCAATCGGGCTGGTCCCGATCGCGCGCATTGCCGCCCGAGGTGATCGATTCATAAACGCGGGCGAACGCGACCAGGAACACCGCGGGTAGCCCGGCATCGCCGGTCTGCACCGTGGCCCGGAACAGCTCGCGATACCGGTTCCAAAGCCGCAGCTGCATGTCGGCCGTCGCCGTACCGTGAGCGCGCCGGCCGAGTTGCGCCTCGAGTTCGTCGGGATCGAGCTTCTCGAAGACGGCCGCGAGCGCTTCGCGCAGTGCTGCCGAAACAGCGATCTCGTGATGCCGGGCACGTGCGAACTGACCGCGGATCTCGTCGACTGCCCGCGCTTCACCGGGTCCGCGGCCGGCCAGCATCATCTCCAGCAGCGGCTCGACTGCGGAGATCTGCACCAGGGGGCTGGTCGCGTCCCGCCGCCGCGCGCCGGAGGCGATGCCGAACTCGCTCGCGAAATCGGCGCGAGTCCGCGCGAGCTCGGTGAACCCGACCAGCGTCTCCCGCAACAGCTGACCCGCCTGGTGCAGCGCCGCGACCCGCATCTCCGGAGGCAGCGCCCGTGGGTCGATGCCCGCGCCCTTGCACAGCGCGACGAGCCCCGGCCACAGTTCTTGTTCGTCCCGGGCGCGGCCGGCCGGTGTCTGGACCGGCCCCTGAGCTGCTGTCTGGACTGGTGCCTGGGTTGGCGTCTGGGCAGGCGTCGGTGGCCGCGCAGCGCCGGCGTCCGGGCGACGGCGCGGGCGCGAGTCACGCTCGCGTCGGCCGGTCGCGATGAACGACTTGACCTCGAATGATGCATCGAGGTCTGCCTCGCTGATCGGGAGCGCCTCGTTGGCGGGGAAGTCGTTGCCGCCGGAGATCTCGACCTCGATGTCATACTCGCCGATGCGGATGCGATCGCCTTGTTCCAGTTGATGGACACGGTCCGGCCCGAGCGCGTCGTCGGAATCGTTGACGAAGGTGCCATTGGTGCTGAGATCGCGCAGCCACCAGGTGCCCCCGCGATGCTCGATTTCGGCGTGTCGTCCCGAAACGTAGCGATCCGTATCGCGCAGCACCCAGTCATTGCCGGCATGGCGCCCGATGCGGCCGCCATTCACGCCGAAGATCCAGCGCGAGTGCTTGCCGGCTGACGCGGCGTT
>CAYZDW010000002.1:0-4671 GCA_964477175.1 uncultured Steroidobacteraceae bacterium
GAATCTCGATTTCTCCGAATGCAAGGCCGACGTCGTGGATTTCGGCTGCGGCTACGGCACGTTTCCCTGGCTGCGGCGATGATGACCGCCAGCACCGTTTATGCCATCGACGTCGAGCCGGAGATGAAATGGCGTTTTGCATGAATGAAATGGCTGAATTAGCCAAGGATCACGATGACTTACGTTGTTACCGAAACCTGCATCAAATGCAAGTACACCGACTGCGTAGACGTCTGCCCGGTGGACTGCTTTCGCGAAGGCCCGAATTTCCTCGTCATTGATCCTGACGAGTGCATCGACTGCACGCTATGCGTCGCCGAATGCCCGGTCGAGGCGATTTACGCCGAAGACGACGTGCCGGATAACCAGCAGGAATATACCGCGTTGAACGCCGAGCTCGCCAAGGTCTGGAAGCCGATCATCGAGAAGAAGGACGGCCCTCCGGATGCTGATGAGTGGGCTAAAGTGAAAGAGAAGAAACATCTCCTGGAAAGGTGATCGATGGGCGCAATAGAGCACAACCCCGAAAAAGGTTTTTCCGTCACGACCGCTGACACGCTAATCAATTGGGCGCGAACCGGCTCGATGTGGCCGATGACGTTCGGACTGGCGTGCTGCGCGGTCGAGATGATGCACGCGGGCGCTTCGCGCTACGACCTCGACCGTTTCGGCATCGTGTTCCGCCCGAGCCCGCGCCAGTCCGACGTGATGATCGTGGCCGGTACGCTGTGCAACAAGATGGCCCCCGCGTTGCGCAAGGTTTATGACCAGATGGCGGAACCGCGCTGGGTGATTTCGATGGGCTCGTGCGCCAACGGCGGCGGCTACTACCACTACTCGTACTCGGTGGTGCGCGGCTGCGACCGCATCGTGCCGGTCGATATCTACGTGCCGGGGTGTCCGCCGACTGCCGAAGCGCTGCTCTACGGCATTATCCAGCTGCAGAACAAGATCAAGCGCACGAATACGATCGCACGTTAAATGACCGCATCTGCAGCAGCCCTCGTCGCGAACGTCAAGGCCGCGCTCGGCGACAAAGCCGTCAGCGTGACCGAGGCGTTTGGTGAAGTCACGCTGGTCATCAAGGCCACCGACCTACTGGAGATCATGACCGCGTTGCGCGACCGCTCCGAGCTGCGCTTCGAGCAGATGATCGATTTATGCGGCGTCGATTACGCCGGCTATGGCCGGGATGGGAGCCGCACGCCGATGTCGGACGGCGGCGGGGCCCCTTTGGCAGGCGCGGTGCCGGACACGGATGCGTCCCTGCCCGCCGGCGATATCCCGCCGTTTCCGCCAACGACGTCTCCCGGACCGGAGTCGAGATTTGCCGGCGCGCGGTTTGCCGTCGTCTACCATCTGCTGAGCCTGACCCACAACCGGCGGTTGCGCGTGCGCATATGCGCTCCTGATTACGACTTCCCGGTCTTCGAGTCAGTGCTCGGCGTGTGGCCTGCGGCGAACTGGTTCGAACGCGAGGCGTTCGATCTTTACGGCATCATGTTCAACGGCCATCCGGACCTGCGCCGCATCCTGACGGACTACGGCTTCATCGGCCATCCGTTCCGCAAGGATTTCCCGCTGTCGGGCAACGTCGAGATGCGCTACGACCCCGACCAGCAGCGCGTGATCTACCAGCCGGTGACCATCGAGCCGCGCGAAATCGTGCCGCGCATCGTGCGCGAAGAGAATTACGCGGATAGCGAAGGATTCCGCAAGGGATAGTGGCTGCCATGAACGACAAACAGCATTTGCCACGGAAGACACAGAGAGCGCAGAGATTTTGTCTTATGCATTTCTCAGTGCCCTCCGTGACCCCTGTGGCTAAACAGATTCTGTATGGCTGAAATTCGTAACTACACCATGAATTTCGGTCCTCAACACCCGGCGGCCCACGGCGTGCTGCGGCTGGTTCTGGAGCTCGACGGCGAGGTGATCGAGCGCGCCGATCCGCACATCGGTCTGCTGCACCGCGCCACCGAGAAGCTCGCCGAGCACAAGACCTACATCCAAGCGTTGCCGTACATGGACCGCCTGGATTACGTCTCGATGATGTGCAACGAGCATGCCTACGTGATAGCGGTCGAGAAACTGCTCGGCGTCGAAGTGCCGATCCGCGCCCAGTACATCCGCGTCATGTTCGACGAGATTACGCGAATTTTGAATCACTGCCTGTGGCTCGGCGCGCATGCGCTCGACATCGGCGCAATGACGGTATTCCTCTACTGTTTCCGCGAGCGCGAAGACTTGATGGACTGCTACGAAGCGGCCTCCGGCGCGCGCATGCACGCGGCGTATTATCGGCCGGGCGGCGTTTACCGCGACCTGCCCGACACCATGCCGCAGTACCAGGCGTCGCCCATACGCAACGAAGCGGCGATCCACGACCTCAATGCCAACCGCCAGGGCTCGCTGCTCGACTTCATCGAGGATTTCACCAACCGCTTTCCGACCTGCGTCGATGAATACGAGACCCTGCTCACCGACAACCGCATCTGGAAACAGCGCACGGTCGGCATTGGCGTGGTGTCGCCTGAGCGCGCCAAAGCGCTCGGTTTTACCGGCCCGATGCTGCGCGGCTCGGGTGTCGAATGGGACTTGCGCAAGAAACAGCCGTACGCAGTCTACGACCGCATGCAGTTCGACATCCCGGTCGGCGTCACCGGCGACTGCTACGACCGTTACCTGGTGCGCATCGAGGAGATGCGCCAGTCGAACCGCATCGTCAAACAGTGCATCGAGTGGCTGCGCAACAATCCCGGCCCGGTGATAACCGATAGTTACAAAGTCGCGCCGCCGTCGCGCGTCACGATGAAGCAGAACATGGAAGAGCTGATCCATTTCTTCAAGCTCTTCTCCGAAGGCATGCACGTGCCGCCGGGCGAGACCTATGCCGCGGTCGAAGCCCCGAAAGGCGAATTCGGCATTTACCTGATTTCAGACGGCGCCAACAAGCCGTTCCGGCTGAAAATCCGCGCGCCGAGTTTTCTGCATCTGGCGGCGCTCGACGAAATGGTGCGCGGTCATATGCTTGCCGACGTCGTCGCGATCATCGGCACGCAAGATATTGTCTTTGGTGAGATCGACCGATGAATGCACCGGTGCTGCTCGTCAACAACAAGCGCATGGTCTGTGCGATGACACCGGACAAGTTCGACCAGCTGATCGAGGAGCTCAAGTAATGGGTCTGCCCGTCCCGCCGTTCGCCACCGACCTGTTCGGGACCGACGCCGTGATCATGAAAGGCCTCAACGGGCTCAACTGGCGCCTCAAGGATTACGAAGCGCGCGGCGGCTATGCGGCGCTGAAAAAAATTCTAAGCGAGAAAATCCCACCCGAGCAGGTGGTTGCTGAGATCAAGAAATCAGCATTGCGCGGCCGCGGCGGCGCGGGCTTTCCGACCGGCCTCAAGTGGAGCTTCATGCCGCGCCAGTTGCTGGGTGCCAAGTACCTGGTGTGCAACTCGGACGAGGGCGAACCGGGATCTTTCAAAGACCGCGACATCATGCGCTATAACCCGCACATCGTGATAGAGGGCATGGCGATTGCCGCCTATGCGATGGGCATTGCGGTCGGCTACAACTACATCCACGGCGAGATCTGGGACGTGTTCGAGCGCATGGAAGAAGCGCTCGACGAGGCGCGCGCCGCGGGCTATCTCGGCAACAACATCCTGGGTTTCGACTTCAGCTTCCAGCTCTACAACCACCACGGCTGGGGCGCCTACATTTGCGGCGAGGAAACCGCGCTGCTCGAGTCGCTCGAGGGCAAGAAAGGCATGCCGCGCTTCAAGCCGCCGTTTCCGGCGAGCTACGGCCTCTACGGCAAACCGACCACGATCAATAACACCGAGACCTTTGCCGCGGTGCCTTGGATCATCATGAACGGCGGCGACGCGTTCCTGAATCTCGGCAAGCCCAATAACGGCGGCACCAGGATTTTCTCGATGTCGGGCGATGTCGCACGCCCCGGCAACTACGAAGTCCGGCTTGGCACGTCGTTCGCGAAGCTCCTGGAAATGGCGGGCGGCATGCGCGACGGCAAGAAGCTGAAAGCCGTAATCCCCGGCGGCTCGTCGATGCCGGTGCTGCCGGCCGACATCATGATGGCGACCGACATGGACTTCGACTCGATCGCCAAAGCCGGCTCGATGCTCGGTTCGGGTGGGGTGATCGTAATGGACGAGACGCGCTGCATGGTCAAATGCCTGCTGCGGCTGTCGTATTTCTACTACGAGGAGTCGTGCGGCCAGTGTACGCCGTGCCGCGAAGGCACCGGCTGGCTGTATCGCGTGGTCGACCGCATTGAGCATGGCAAGGGCAAGCCGGAGGACCTCGATCTTATGAACAACGTTGCCGGCAACATCCAGGGCCGTACCATCTGCGCGCTGGGCGACGCGGCTGCGCTGCCGGTGAAGAGTTTCATCAAGCATTATCGCGATGAATTCCAGCACCATATCGATCACAAGCAGTGCCTGGTTCCGACCTATGTGTAAAGGTAGCGCGGGCGACCCCGCCTGCAACTTTTTAATCGGAAACCTGGCTTTGATGGCAGGCGAGGTCGCCTGCGCTACGAGGCAGTCATGCTAGAAATCGAAATCGACGGCAGGAAACTCGAAGTGGCTGATGGCAGCACGGTGATGGACGCCGCCCACCAGGCCGGCATCTACAT
>CAYZDW010000003.1:0-4409 GCA_964477175.1 uncultured Steroidobacteraceae bacterium
CGCGGCCGGTGCTTCGCCGTCTTCTCCTTCGGCAAGGTCTACAACGCTACCGGATGGAAAGTCGGCTATTGCGTGGCGTCGGCGGACCTGACCGCGGAGATCCGCAAAGTTCATCAGTTCCTGACGTTTTCGGTGTCGACGCCGATCCAGCATGCGATCGCCGACTTCATGCACGAGGCGCCTGCATTCCACGATGGGCTGGCGCCGTTCTACCAGGCCCGCCGCGACCGCTTTGCCGCACTGCTCGAGGGCTCACGTTTCAGGCTGCCTGCGACCGCAGGCACCTATTTCCAGCTGGCGGACTATGGGAAGATCTCGGACCTGCCGGACATCGAATTCTGCAAGGAACTGACCCGGAAGCACGGCGTCGCCGCCATCCCGCTGTCGCCATTCTGCGACGAGCCACTGCGTGCCCGTCTCGTGCGTTTCTGTTTTGCTAAGGACGACAAGACCCTGGAAAACGCCGCGGCGAAACTTCGCGCGGTCTGATCCGGTCCAAGCCAGACATGGATTTGACAGTGCCTGTACGCGCGATCCTGCCGGCCTGCCTGGCATTGGTGCTGCTGGCCTGCGGTGGCGGCGGAGGCTCAGATCCGCCACCGCCGCCACCGGCAGGCTCCGGCCTTGACCAGCGCCCGAACAACACGAGTTGCCTGGCTCCCGCACGCCCGGGCGGAACCTCGACGATTTCGACACCACGCGCTTTTCCGAACCTGATATTCACCGACCCGGTAGCGCTCATGCAGGCGCCGGCGAGCGCAGCGCGCTGGTTCGTGCTGGAGCAACGCGGCGTCATCCGCGCATTCGACAACAACCCGGCCGTGACGACGACGCAGGTCTTCCTCGATATCCAGGACAGGGTATTCAATTCCGGAGAGGCGGGCCTGTTGGGCCTCGCCTTCCATCCCCAGTTCACCGCCAATGGCCTTGCCTACGTCAACTACAGCGCGTCGGTCGGTGGATCGGTCCGCTCGATCACCTCCGAATTCACGAGCCCGGACGGAGGGCTCACGCTGAATCCGAATTCGGAACGCGTGCTGCTGACCGTCAACAAGCCCTTCGACAATCACAACGGCGGGAATGTCGCGTTCGGGCCGGACGGTTCCTGTACATCGGTCTCGGCGACGGGGGCGGCGGTGGCGATCCGCAGGAGAACGCGCAAAACCCGCAGCGCCTGCTCGGCAAGATGCTGCGCATCGACGTCAACTCGCAGCCCTACGGCATTCCAAGCGGCGCGAGCGGCAACCCCTTCGCCGGCAATCCGCGCTGCAACGTCGATGGCACCGGCGCGCAGAACTGCCCCGAGATCTACGCGCTCGGCCTGCGCAACCCTTGGCGCTGGAGCTTCGACCGGCAGACGGGCGAACAATGGGTCGCCGATGTCGGGCAGAGTAGTTTCGAGGAGATCGACCTCATCGAGCGCGGCGGCAACTACGGTTGGGACACCCGCGAGGGCGCCCACTGCTTTGAGCCGCCCAATAACTGCCCGACGGCGGGCCTGACCGACCCCGTGGCCGAGTACGGCCGCGCGATGGGCTTCTCGATCACCGGCGGCTTCGTCTACCGCGGCACGCAGACGACCGAGTTGTTCGGCCGCTACATCTTTGCGGACTTCGGCAGCGGCATGATCGCGTCGCTGACGCCGGGCGCCGGCGGCAGCTTTACGATCACGCCGCTGGTGCAACCGGGCGCAACGCCGCCGAACGCACCGGGGCCGCTGCAGACGTCAGCCTTCGGCGAGGGCGATGACGGCGAACTGTATCTGCTCGATTACGGTCGCGGTCACATCCGCCAGCTGGTCTTCACGGCCGGCGGCGGCGGCGGAACCATTCCATCGCAGCTGTCGGCGACGGGCTGCATCAACACGACGAGCGCGGGCGCACCCCCGCTGCTCACCCTGATTCCCTACGCGCCGAACGCGGCATTCTGGTCGGACGGCGCGGTCAAGGAGCGCTGGATCGGCCTCCCGAACGGCCTGAATATAGCCGTACAGGCCGATGGCGACTGGAACCCGCCGAGCGGGACGGTGCTGGTCAAGCATTTCCGGCTGGGCGCGCAGCTCGTCGAAACGCGGCTCTTCATGCGCCATCCGGACGGCGTCTGGGCCGGCTACACCTACGAGTGGAATGCCGGGCAAACGGCGGCTACGCGGGTCACCGGCGGCAAGACCGTGGCGGTCGCCGGCCAGAACTATATCTTCCCGAGTGAAGCGCAGTGCATGCAGTGCCACACGCAGGCGGCGGGCTTCAGCCTCGGGCTCGAGACGCCCCAGCTCAACGGGACGCTCACCTATCCGCAGACCGGGCGCAACGCCAACCAGCTCACCACGCTGAATGCGGTCAACGTGCTGTCGCCGCCGGTCGGCGCCAATCCGCCAGCCTATGCAGACCCGTCGAATACGAATCTTTCGCTGACAGCACGGGCGCGAAGCTACCTCCACACCAACTGCGCCAACTGCCATCGCCCGCAGGGACCGACGCCGGTCGCCATCGACCTGCGACACGACACAGCGCTGGCCCAGACCGGAGCCTGCGACATGGCGCCCACTGCCGGCGATCTCGGCATCGCCAATGCACGCATCATCGCGCCGGGCGATGCCGCACGCTCCGTGCTGCTAGCACGCATGTCGCGCCGCGACGCGAACGCGATGCCGCCGGTCGCGAGCAACCTGCGCGACACCGTCGGCGAACAGCTCATCAACGCCTGGATCAGTTCGCTGACGGCCGCGAGCTGTCAGTAGGGCGCGACGCGCGCGTCGCCCGTCGTTGCGCCCCGCGCTGCATACCTCATCGATTCTCGCGCGTGGCTCCCCGAGAACTGCCGTACACGGTTGTAGACACCGCGACCCGAGCCGCGGCGCGTCATCACGAGTTGCCAGAGGTGCAGCTGCTCGACCTGGAAAGCGGCTTTCGACGACATCAGGTAGTAATTCCACATCCGGCGGAATCGCTCATCGAAGGCGCGTGCAGTCTTCAGCGCCCTGATCCGGTCCCAGTTCGCGTTGAACCGGTCGTACCAGGCCTGCAGGGTCGGCACGTAGTGGTGGCCGTAGTTTTCCCAGTCCTCGATCACGAAGCAGCCCTCGGTGGCGGCGGCCAGTTGGTCCATGGCCGGCGCCATGGAATTGCGGAAAATGTATTTTTCCATCCACGGATCCACGACCGTGGTCCGCTCGCAGTTGCCGATCGTGTGCAGCAGGAACAGGCCATCGGGCTTCAGCATCTCGTGGACCACTCGCATCAACGCGCCGTAGTTCTTGTATCCCACGTGCTCGATCATCCCGACGATCGAAATCCTGTCGAATGGGCCCAGGCGTGAGCGAGGAAGATCGCGGTAATCGAGCTCGTGAATCGTGACCGGCAGACCCCGCGTGTACTCCCTCGCGTAGCGAATCTGCTCGGCGGACAGGCTGATGCCCGTGACCTCGCAGCCGCGCGTGGCAGCCGCGTATTTCGCGAAGCCGCCCCAGCCGCAACCGATGTCCAGCAGCCTGTCACCCGGCCGCAGTTCGAGCTTGTCGCAGAGCATCTCGAGCTTGACGACCTCGGCCTGTTCGAGATCGTTGGTGCCGTCGAAGAAGCAGCAGGTGTACTGATTCCACGGCCCCAGGAATAACGCGTACATGCGGTGATCGAGGTCGTAATGCTCCTCGGCGACGGCCCGCGAGCGGCGCCGGGTCTGGAGATTGGTCAGCTGGGACTGGAGCACTTTCAGGGCCCGCGCAGCGCGGATCAGGGGGCTATTCAGCTTGCTGGCCGACAGCACACGCCGGAACAGTTCGTCGAGCGCCTGGCAGTCCCAGTCGCCGTCGATGTAAGCCTCGCCGATGCCGAGCGAACCGCGCAACGCGCGGTGATACAGACGATCACGGTTGACCGTGATGTCCCAGGGCCGATCACCGCCGATCTGCACGCCGGTGCCTTCGAGCAGGCTTTCGAAGAGTGCCCTGAGCAATCTCGTCGCCATCCGTCCCCCAGCCGTCCAGTGCAGGCCGCCTGGCGTTGTCCCGACGATTTCCAGTACGCCCAGTATCGCTGTCCGCGGCATTTTACACCGCCGCTGGTAACGATTGCCTGACGTCCATGCTCGAGCCATTCGGCTCACGAAAGGGCGACGCGCTGCCTGATGACACTGAAGACGATTTCCGCCGATCAGGGTGCACGTGCCGTCCTGCACGCCGGCTTGCGCTGGGCGCGCATCCGATGAGAACACGTGAGCCTCGCCGGCCAGGCGAGGCACGAGTCAAGTTCTGGAGCGCCGCGGTTGGCCCTACAATTGCCGCTACGTCGTCCAGGCGAATGTCTGCCAGGAAATGAGCACCCGACAACTGATCGAGGCCTTCGATGCCTGGCGCGTTGCTGGCGAGGGGATCGTGCTCGCGACGGTCACCGCGACGGCGGGCTCGACCT
>CAYZDW010000004.1:0-3909 GCA_964477175.1 uncultured Steroidobacteraceae bacterium
AGAAGCGGTTTTCGCTCGAGGGGGGCGATTCGCTGATTGCGCTCCTCGATGACGTCGTGCAGCGTTGCGGCGCGGCCGGCGTCGAGGACATCGTCATCGCCATGGCGCACCGCGGGCGCCTGAACGTGCTGGTCAACGTGCTTGGCAAGGCGCCGTCCACGCTGTTCTCCGAATTCGAGGCTGAAGTCGATCTCGCCGGGCTCAAGGGCTCCGGCGACGTCAAGTACCACAAGGGCTTCTCGGCCGACCTGCGCACGGCGGGCGGCAATGTGCACGTCGTGCTGGCTTTCAATCCTTCGCATCTCGAGGTGGTCGACGCCGTCGTCGAGGGCTCGGTCCGCGCGCGCCAGGAACGCCGCGGCGACACCACGGGCGGCACGGTCGTTCCGGTCCTGATCCACGGCGATGCGGCATTCGCGGGCCAGGGCGTCGTGATGGAAACGCTGCAGCTTTCGCAGGCACGGGGATTTTGCACCGGCGGCACGCTGCACGTCGTCATCAACAACCAGATTGGATTCACGACCAGCGAGCCCAATGACGCGCGCTCCACGTTGTATTGCAGCGACGTCGCCAAGATGATCGAGGCGCCGATCTTCCACGTGAACGCCGACGACCCCGAGGCCGTCGTGTTCGTCGCGCGGCTTGCACTCGACTACCGCATGAAATTCCGCAAGGACGTCGTCATCGACCTGGTCTGCTACCGCCGCCACGGGCACAACGAGGCCGACGAGCCCGCCGCGACACAGCCGCTGATGTACCAGGCCATCCGCCAGCACCCGACGGCGCGCCAGATCTACGGCCGCCGGCTCGAGGAGGATGAGATCCTCGCCGAGGGACAGGCGGCCGAGATGGTCGAGAGCTACCGGCGCGGACTCGACGAAGGCCGGCCGCAGGCACGCGCCTTCGCCGGCACGACCGGCAATCGATATACAGTCGACTGGAGCCGCCATGCTGACGCCGACTGGTCGGAGAAGCCAAGAACCGCGGTCAGCACCGAACGGCTCGCCGCGCTCGCGGAGAATCTCACGCGCGTGCCGGAAGGCTTCACGCTGCATCCGCGGGTCGCGCGCATCGTCGACGACCGCAAGCGCATGTACGCGGGCGAGCTGCCGCTCGACTGGGGTGCGGCCGAGACGATCGCCTACGCTGCGTTACTGATCGAGGGCTACCACATCCGGCTGACTGGCCAGGACTCGGCCCGCGGCACCTTCTTCCACCGTCATGCCGTGCTCCATGACCAGGCCAGCGGGCGGATCCATGTCCCGCTCGAGCAACTCGAAGGGCAGCAGGCGCGTTTTCGCGTGACGGATTCGACTTTGTCGGAGGAGGCCGTGCTCGGCTTCGAGTATGGGTTTTCGACCACCGACCCGGATACGCTCGTGATCTGGGAGGGCCAGTTCGGTGACTTCGCAAACGGCGCGCAGATCATCATCGATCAGTTCATCACGTCGGGTGAAGCCAAATGGGGCCGCCTGTCCGGCATCACGCTGTTCCTGCCGCATGGCTACGAGGGCCAGGGCCCTGAGCACAGTTCGGCACGCCTGGAGCGCTTCCTGCAGCTCTCGGCGGAGATGAATTGCCAGGTCTGCGTGCCCTCGACACCCGCGCAGATGTTTCACCTGCTGCGCCGGCAGATGTTGAGGGCGCTGCGCAAGCCGCTCGTCGTCATGACACCGAAGAGCCTGTTGCGCCACAAGCATTCGACGTCGACGATGGCCGACCTGGCCGAAGGTCATTTCCACAACCTCATCGACGAGCAGGATCCGATCCAGCCGGCGAGGGTGAAACGGCTCGTCCTGTGCAGTGGCAAGGTTTACTACGACCTGCTCGACCAGCGCCGAACCGACAAGGTGACCGATGTCGCGCTGGTCCGGATCGAGCAGCTTTACCCGTTCCCGATTGACGAATACCAGGCGATCATCGGGCGTTACGCCAACGCCCGCGACGTCGTCTGGTGCCAGGAGGAACCGCAAAACCAGGGTGCCTGGTATCAGATCCGCCACCGCCTGCAAGCCACGCTCGGCCCGGCGCATGCCCTGCTGTACGCGGGCCGTGAAGGAGCCGCCGCGCCGGCAACCGGAGTTCATGCCCTGCACCTCAAGGAACAGCAGACGCTGGTCCAGGCGGCGCTGTACTCGTCGAAGACCGAAGAAACCCAGCGCGATACGCAGCGGCTGACCGCACGCTCGACCAGGAAGAGTTCATGACCACTGAAGTCCGTGTCCCGCAGTTGCCGGAATCCGTGGCCGACGCGACGCTCGTCACCTGGCACAAGAAGGTCGGCGATCCGGTCAACCGCGACGAGAATCTCGCCGACTTGGAGACGGATAAAGTGGTTCTCGAAGTGCCGGCGCCGGTCACGGGCGTGTTGACCGCACTCAGCAAGGAACCCGGCACGACCGTCGGTAGCGGCGAGTTGCTCGCAATCATTGAGGAAAGCACCGCGGCGTCGGCACCGGCGAAGGCGCCTGCAAAGGCGGAAGCCAGGAAGGCGGCCGAGTCGCGGCCCGACACAGAGGCTGCGAAGACTGCATCCACGAAGAGAGACGAAGCGGCCGGCAAGCTGTCGCCCGCGGCTAAGCGCCTCGTCGAGGAGAACAAACTCGTCGCGGGCGAGATCACGGGCAGCGGCCGTGACGGCCGGATCACCAAGGGCGACGTCGCCCAGCACCTGGACGCCGGTCGTGCGGCGCCGCGGCCGGATGGCGGTCGCATCGAACAGCGCGTGCCGATGTCCCGTTTGCGCGCCCGCATCGCCGAGCGCCTGGTCCAGGCGCAGGCGACGCAGGCGCTACTGACCACCTTCAACGAAGTCGATATGCAGGCGCTCTCGGCGCTCCGCGCACGCTACAAGGATGCCTTCGAAAAGCGCCACGGCGTGCGGCTCGGCTTCATGTCGTTCTTCGTGAAGGCATGCATCGAGGCGCTCCGGCGCTTCCCGGTCATCAATGCCTCGGTCGAGGGCAGCGACATCGTCTACCACGAGTATTTCGACATCGGCGTCGCCGTCTCGACCGACCGCGGCCTGATCGTGCCGCTCCTGCGCGATGCGGATCACAAGGGCTTCGCCGAGATCGAGAAGGCCGTGATCGGCTTCGCGGAGCGCGCGCGCAATGGCACGATCACGCTCGAGGAACTGACCGGCGGCACTTTCTCGATCACCAACGGCGGCGTGTTCGGCTCGCTGCTGTCAACGCCGATCGTCAATGCGCCGCAGAGCGCCATTCTCGGCATGCACAAGATCCAGCAACGACCGGTAGCGGTCGGCGACCAGGTCGTGGTGCGGCCGATGATGTACGTCGCGCTGACCTACGATCACCGCATCATCGACGGTCGCGAGGCGGTGCAATTCCTGGTCGCGGTCAAGGAAGCGATCGAGGACCCAGCCCGGCTGCTGCTGCAAGTCTGAGAAGGTGAGGGGACATGGCTGACAGTTGCGACGTCATCGTCATCGGCGGCGGGCCCGCAGGCTATCCGGCGGCAATTCGGGCCGGACAGAACAAGCTTTCGGTCGCCTGCATCGACGAGTGGAAGAATCGCGATGGCAGCCCGGCCTTCGGTGGCACCTGCCTGAACGCCGGATGTATCCCGTCCAAGGCGCTGCTGGAATCCTCCGAACTGTTTCACCGCGCACTGCACGAGTTCGCGGTCCACGGCCTGAAGCTCGACGGTGTCGGCTTCGACGTCGCGACGATGCAGAAGCGCAAGGCCACGATCGTCCGCCAGAGCACGCAGGGCATCCTGGCGCTGTTCAAGGGCGCCGGCGTCACGCCGTTGCAGGGCCATGGCCGGCTGGTCGCGGGCCGCAAGGTCGAGTTCACGGGCCACGATGGCGCGAAACGCACGCTGCAGGCCCGGTATGTCGTGCTTGCATCGGGGTCTGAGCCGACGCCCCTGCGTGGTGTCGCC
>CAYZDW010000005.1:0-5292 GCA_964477175.1 uncultured Steroidobacteraceae bacterium
CGGAAACCGGTTTCTGCGGCATCATCGAGCGCAGGAACAACACTGCCTCTCCGACGCGTTCGAGGTCCACGTGGAAGTACGAGCGCGTAAAGCTGAACAGGATCGAAACATCGCTCTCGCGGAGCATCACGGCGTCGACCAGCACGCCACGCGGCGTGTTGCGGAATGCGATCGCGAGCGGCAGCATCCAGCCCTCACCCAGGATCCTGCCCACCACGTAGGCCCTGGTCATCTGGTAGAAAATCGGCCGGATGACCTCGACCTCGCGCAGTGGCCGGGCCTCGCCGATGCGCTGCAGGTGCATCTTCACGTCGGTCGCGACATGCCCCACGCTACCTTCGAAGTCGCGCCAGGGCGTGCGGAACCTGAAGTCCGAGAGCAGCTCCTCGAACAGCAGTTCGACCGAGCCGCGATTGACATAGCGGTTCGTGCCGACCTGTGAGTCGATGCCACGCAGCGGATCGAGATCGAGTGCGAAGAACTCGATGGCCGGGTCGACGCCGACCGTATCGAACAGCCGCCTCGTGATCGAGCTGAAAAAGGTCTTCAGAAACTCGGGGTCGGTCAGCCCGTCAATCTGGGCGGCGTAACTCGCCTTGATCGCCACCCACAGGGCGGTGTCCAGCGCTCGCGCGCCGAGCTGCTGGCGCAGCTCCGAGGTGGTCTGGTTGACCATGCTCGAGTAGAGATCGAGGCGCTCGACGACGTCCGACTGCACACCGGCCCAATCGCGATTCTCGAAGCGCTCCGGCGCGCGTCGCGTGATGGTCCGGTATTCGGTGTTGTAGCGGGCGAAGGCGGCGACGATCGCGGAGGCAGCATCGTGCGCGAGCGCCGGATCGTCCGGATTTCCGGGGGCCTCAGCCACGGCAAAGCGCGGCGCGGCGCGTCAGGCCATGTTGCGGATCAGCACGTCGCCGAATTCGCTGCACTTGACCTCGGTGGCGCCTTCCATGAGCCGCGCAAAATCGTAGGTGACGACCTTTTCGCCGATCGACTTGTCCATGGCGTGGATGACGAGGTCCGCGGCCTCGGTCCAACCGAGGTAGCGCAGCATCATCTCGCCCGACAGGATCACGGAGCTCGGGTTGACCTTGTCGAGGTTTGCGTACTTCGGGGCCGTGCCATGCGTCGCCTCGAACACCGCGTGGCCGGTCAGGTAATTGATATTGCCGCCGGGCGCGATGCCGATGCCGCCGACCTGCGCCGCCAGCGCGTCCGACAAGTAATCGCCATTCAGGTTCATCGTCGCGATGACGTCGAATTCCTCCGGTCGAGTCAGGATCTGCTGCAGCGTGATGTCGGCGATCGCGTCCTTGATCAGCACGCGACCCGCAGCCAGCGCCTTTTTCTGTTCGTCGTTGGCGGCTGCATCGCCCTTGGCTGCGCGCGTGCGTTCCCACTGGTCCCAGGTGTAAGTCTGGTCGGCGAACTCGCGCTCGGCGAGCGCGTAACCCCAGTTGCGGAACGCGCCCTCGGTGAACTTCATGATGTTGCCCTTGTGCACGAAGGTCACGCTCCTGCGCCGATTCACGATCGCATACTCGATCGCGGACCGCGCCAGGCGCTCGGTGCCTTCGCGCGACACCGGCTTGATGCCGATGCCGGAGCTGTCGGGGAAGCGGATCTTGCCGTAGAGCTTCGGGAAATTCTCCTTGAGCAGCGCGAGGAACTTTGCGTTGTCGGCCGTACCGGCCTCAAATTCGATGCCGGCATAGATGTCCTCGGTGTTCTCGCGGAAGATCACCATGTCGACCTTCTCAGGCGAGCGCACGGGCGAGGGCACGCCCACGAACCAGCGCACCGGACGCAGGCAGACGTAAAGGTCGAGCATCTGGCGCAGCGCGACATTCAACGAGCGGATTCCGCCGCCGATCGGCGTCGTCAGCGGCCCCTTGATCGAGACGAGATACTCGCGGCAAGCTGCAACCGTCTCGTCGGGTAGCCAGGCATTCATCAGCCGGTTGGCTTTCTCGCCGGCATAGACCTCCATCCAGGAGATCCGGCGCCGGCCACCGTAGGCCTTCGCGACCGCCGCATCGAGCACGCGCACGCTGGCTCTCCAGATGTCGGGACCGGTGCCGTCGCCCTCGATGAACGGGATGATCGGCCGGTCGGGAACCTGCAGCTTGCCATTGGCAACGCGGATCTTTTCGCCGCCCGCCGGCGGCGCAATGGTGACTGCGTTCATGTGTGTCGAAATCCCTCGGTGATGCGCAAATGCTAGCACAACGCATCACGTCAACGGCCGGCCGGCGGCGACGCTGGATCGTGATGCGGGCGTCATTCCGGCGGCCGCAACATTGACCGCCCGGCGGGTCCGGAGTAGTGTTCGGCGCTCGAGTACTCTGCCGGATCCATCATGCGACTGCTGACCACCATCCGACTTCGCCAGCTCCGGGCTTCGCGCCTGGTCGCCGCGGTATTCGCGATCGCCTGGTTCGGACTCGCGGCCGCACCCTGCCAGGCATCGCCGGACCTGGAGCACTCCGGGACATCGCATCACGGCTCCATGCCAGCGGATGACTGCGGACATTGCCCGGCTGCGGCTTCCGACCTCGATGAAGGTTGCGCGACGGTCGCCGCCCCCGACTGCCTGTCGCAAGGACCCGCGCTCCTCGAGCGCCGCGACGTCGAAATCCCGCAGCCACCGGCCGGTCCGCCACCGGGTTTCTTCAGCATTGCTGCATTCGTCCCCGACGGCGGGCTTGTGCAGGATGCCCGCGCCCGCCGATTGCTCGTCTCGCACGTCTCCGTTCAGCAGCGCTACTGCACCTACCTGAAATAGCCGCTCCTGCCGCGTTCGCCCGTTTTCGGCGTCCACGCAGGAGGTGGCATGTTTGCGTCATTCGACCCCGGGGCCGGCCTGAAGGCCCCATTGAATCACTGCTGCACGCTCGCGGTCACGGCCGCCGGCCAGCTGCCCGATCCGGAAGGCCGCATCGGCGCGATCAATATTCCCGTCGATTCGCTCGCCCTCGATCGAGAGGACATGCCGATACCGTTTTCCGTTGAACAGCAAGGAGATTCGAGATGAACAGCCGATTTGAAATGAACCGGAGACACCTTCTTGTGGCTTCGGCGGCCGTGCTGCTGACTGGGCGCGCACTCGCCGCTCGCGATGTGATCGAGGTCTACAAGAGCCCGACCTGCGGCTGCTGCACCAAGTGGATTGAGCATCTTCGCGCCAATGGGTTCGACGTGAAAGCACACGACGTTGACGACATCACGGTGTCGCGCGCAAAGCTCGGCGTACCGCAGGCGCTCGGTTCCTGTCACAGCGCGCGCGTCGGCGGTTATCTGATCGAGGGGCATGTGCCTGCCAAGGACATCCAGCGCCTGCTCAGGGAGCGTCCGAGCGCGGCCGGCCTTGCGGTGCCGGGCATGCCGCGCGGCTCGCCGGGCATGGAGGCCGATTTCAAGGATCCCTACGACGTGCTGCTGTTCCAGCTGAACGGCCGTTACGCGGTTTATCAACGATACGGCGCCCGGTAAGGATCGGGAGGAGATCGGCATGAAGCGCATGGCAATGAAGAGACGATTTGACCAGAAGCTGGGACGTGCGGTGCTCGTGCTGCTGCTTTTTGCGGTGGCGTCCACGGGAGTGCGCGCAGCGCCCGCGGAGAGGCACGATCCGCAATTGCAGGAACTCCTGGCGGAGGCGGCGCGCAACAATCCGGAGATCCGGGCGGCGAGAAATGAGCGCGAGGCGGCGCAGCAGCGCGTGTCGCCTGCAGGAGCGCTCGATGATCCGATGCTCGAAGCGGGGGTGGTCAACGCCCCGCTGGCATCGCAAACCATCAGGCGTGAAGACATGACCATGAAGATGCTCGGTCTGTCGCAGAGATTTCCCTATCCGGGCAAGCGCGGCCTGCGTCAGGACGTCGCCGCGAAGGACGCGGAATCTGTCTCGCATGCTTACCAGGAAACCGTCAACCGGGTGGCGCGGGATGTCAAGGCGGCGTATTTCGAACTCGCGTTTGTCGTGGACTCGGCACGGCTAGTGGAAGAGAACAAGCAGGTCCTCGAGCAGTTCCTGATAATTTCGGAGTCGCGCTATACGGTCGGCCAGGGAACCCAGGCCGACGTGCTCAAGGCGCAGACCCAGCTCACGAGGATGGAGGATGAACTGATCAAGCTCGCACGCGAACGACGGGCGATCGAAGCAGAACTGGTCCGTGACCTCGGCCGCGAGTCGGAAGCGGGTCTGCCCGCGCCGGCGGCGCTGCGGCTGCCGGAGACGGTGTTGCAGTTCGAGTCGTTGCGCGAGACGGCGTTGACGGAACGTCCGCAGCTGCTGGGGCTGGCAAGCCTGATTGACCGCAGCGCAAAGGCGCTCGATCTCGCGCGCAAGGACTATTACCCGGATTTTGACGTGAAGCTTTCCTATGGCCAGCGCGAGAACATGCTCGATGGAACTCGCCGCGATGACATGTTGAGCCTGACGGTTGCCATCAACTTGCCGGTCTGGCGCGAAAACAAGCGCGACCCGAGCGTCGCGGAAGCGATCGCGATGCGCAACCAGGCGACGGACATGTACCAGGCGCAACTGAACGAGGTGTCCTCGCAGCTGCGCCAACAGGTGGCCAAGGCCGAGCAAAGCCTGAAATCGGCACGGCTCTATGAAACCGGCATCCTGCCGCAGGCCCGCTTTGCCGTGGAGTCATCGCTCGCCGCTTATCGGGTCAATCGCGTCGATTTTCTGACGCTGCTCGACAGTCAGATGACGGTGCTCGATTACCAGATCAGCTACGCATCGGCCCTCTCGAGCTACAACATTGCGCTGGCGGAGATCGAGCTGCTCACCGGGGAAACGTTGTTTTGAATCGGCCAACGAGAACGACACCAGGACAGGTGGAATCATGAATCGAATGGCATGGATCGGAACCGCTGCATTCATCGTGGTGGCAGGTGTTGCTGCGGGCTACTGGATGGGAACGCGAAGCGCGGCGCAGGCGCCGCACGAGGCGGTGCAGGGCGCGAAGGAGGAGCGAAGGGTTCGCTTCTACCGCAATCCGATGGGGCTGCCGGACACGTCGCCCGTGCCGAAGAAGGATCCCATGGGCATGGATTATGTCCCGGTCTACGAAGGCGGGGAGGCGGAGCCTGACATGCCCGCCGGCACGGTGAAGATCAGCCTGGACAAGGTCCAGCTTCTCGGCGTGAGAAGCGAGCCCGCCGAGCTGCGGGAGCTGAGACGCACCGTCCGCGCCGTCGGCACGATTCAGGCGAATGAACGGCTGCTATTCACGGTAGCGCCGCGCTTCGAAGGCTGGATCGAGAAGCTCTACG
>CAYZDW010000006.1:0-4085 GCA_964477175.1 uncultured Steroidobacteraceae bacterium
GCATCGGCATCAACGCGGGCGAGGTCATCATCGGCGATGTCGGCGCGCCGGAGCGGCCGAACTACACGCTGATCGGTGACACCGTCAACGTGGCCGCGCGCCTGGTGCAGCGCGCGCGCCGGCGAGGCGCTGTTCTCGCGCTCCGTATGGCAATCGCTGGATTCCGGCACCACCGGTATCGTCGAACTGCCGCCGATGGTGCTGCGCGGACGCTCACGGCCGGTCGAGATCTACTGCATGCCGTCCGGCACGCGACTCGACCTGCGCCCGGCCATGGTCTGATCGATGCTGGCGCTGCAGCGCATCCTGCTCTCCGCCCTGCCCCTCCTCTTCTTCGTGCTGCACGCCACCGGCCTGCTGCCGCTGGAGTTCATCCAGCGCATGGAGAACTATCTTTACGACGTGCGCGTCGAGTTCATGATGCCGCGCGTCGTCGACCCGCGCGTCGTCATCGTCGACATCGACGAGACGAGCCTGGCCGCCGAGGGCCAATGGCCCTGGCCGCGCGAAAAGGTGGCCGCACTCGTGGACGCGCTCTTTGACGATTACGGCGTCCGCACGCTCGGCTTCGATGTCCTGTTTGCCGAGCCTGAACGGCCGGAGGCGCTGCGCCTCATCGACGAGCTCGTCGCAACGCTCGCGGGCGAGCCTGCGCTCCTGGCCACGCTCGCGGAACTGAAGCCGCGCTACGAGGGTGACCGCATTCTCGCCGAGTCGCTGATCGCGCGCGACACGGTGCTCGGATACGTGTTCAAGCAGAAGCCTGGCCGGCTCGAACGCGCCGAAGTGGGCCTGCTGCCGCCGTCGATCGTCTTCGACGACCCGCGGATCCAGGGCCACGGCTGGCTCCGACCCTCTGGCTTTGTCGCGAACCTGCCTGCACTGCAGCAATCAGCCCTGGGCGGCGGATTCTTCGACACTCCGCTCACCGACGAGGACGGCGTGGTGCGGCGCGCGCCGCTGTTCCAGTCCTACGGCGGGAAGTTGCACGAGTCGCTTGCCTTCGCTGTCTCCCGGCTCGCGCAGGGATCGCCGCCTGTCAGTTTCGCATTCGACCAGGACCGGCCTGAGCGTCTGGCCTATGTGTTGCTGGGCGGCACGCGGATCCCGATCGACGGCCAGGGCGCCGTGCTGATCCCGTTTCGCGGACCGCTCGGCAGCTTCCGCTACGTGTCCGCGACCGACGTGCTCAAGGGCAAAGCGCCAGGCGATGCGCTCACCAACGCAATCGTGCTGCTCGGCACCAGTGCGCCCGGGCTGCAGGACGTGCGGGCGGTGCCGGTTGCGAAGGAATACATCGGCGTCGAGGCGCACGCGAATCTCGTTTCGGGGCTGCTCGACGGCACCATCCCGTCGCGACCGCGCCAGTCCGCCCTGGCGGAGGTGCTCTCGCTCGTCGCCATCGCGCTGGTGACGGCGATGATCCTGCCGAGGCTCGCGCCGCTTGCGGGCTTTGCGCTGTTCCTCGGCCTCGTCGGCGCTGCAATCGCCCTGAACCTGATGCTCTGGGCGCGCTACGGCCAGGTCCTGCCGCTGGGTTCGCTGCTCGCTTTCACGACCATCGCGGCTCTGCTGCAACTGACCTGGGGTTACGTCACCGCGACCCGGCGGCGACAGCGGCTATCGCGGATCTTCGGGCAGTACGTGCCGTCCGAGATCGTGAGCGAACTCGATGCCGGTGGCGCCGAGGTGTCGCTCGAGGGCGAGAGCCGCGAGATGTCGGTGCTGTTCTCGGACGTGCGCGGGTTCACGACGATCTCCGAGGGGCTGGGCCCGCGCGAGCTGACACAGCTCATGAACGAGTTCCTGACGCCGATCACCGCGCTGATCCACCGCCATCGCGGGACCATCGACAAGTACATGGGCGACGCCGTGATGGCCTTCTGGGGCGCGCCACTGCCCGATGCGGATCACGCGGGAAATGCGGTCAGGGCGGCACTCGGCATGGTCGCCGAGATGCATGCGCTGCGGCCGGCGTTCCGCGAGCGCGGCTGGCCGTCCATCGACATCGGCGTCGGTATCGCAAGCGGCGAGATGAACGTCGGCAACATGGGCTCGCGCTTCCGCGCCGCGTACACGGTCCTGGGAGACACGGTGAATCTGGGATCGCGGCTCGAAGGCCTCACCAAAACTTATGGCGTGGACATTGTCGTGAGCGCCGCGACGGTAGCGCTCGTGCCGGATTTCGCATTCCGCGAACTCGACCGCGTGCGCGTGAAGGGCAAGCTGGAACCGGTCGCGATCTTCGAGCCCCTCGGCCCGCGCGAGGGGCTCGCGGAAGCACAGCAACTCGCGACGGCGCGCTTTGCCGAGGTGCTGGCGCATTACCGCGCCCGCGCCTGGGACGCGGCCGAGACGATTCTCACGGAACTCGCGGCCCGCGACAGGCAACCGCTCTTCGCGCTCTATCTGGAGCGCATCCGCCATTTCCGCACAGACCCGCCGCCACCAGGCTGGGATGGTGTTTTCACCTTTGAAACGAAATAATACGAGTGCACAAGCGCGTCTACCGGGGGGCCTGTGAGCAGACGTCGTTCGCGGTTCAGTTTCATGCGGGCGCAGAGCATCCTGCTGGCCTCCGCTATCCTCGGCGCCTCAATCGCGCAGGCGGCCGAGCCTCCGTCCGCCGTGCTCGACGAGGCCCGCCGCCTCATCGCAGACGGTCGGGCCGCCGACGCGCATCGCGTGCTCGCCGCGCGCGAGCTCGAGTTCGCTGGCCAGCCCTTGTTCGACTACCTGTTTGGCGTGGCGGCGCTCGACAGCGGACACGCCGCGGAGGCGATCGGCGCCTTCGAACGCGTGCTCGCCGCGCAACCCGATTCCGCGAGCGCCCGCCTGGAGCTCGGCCGCGCTCTGTACGAATCCGGCGACCGGGCCGCCGCGCGGCGCCAGTTCGCCTGGCTGCTGTCCCGCAATCCGCCGCCATCGATACGGGAGACCGCGCAGGCCTACCTGCGGGCCATGGACACGCCCGCACCGGCCGCCGGCGGCTGGACGCGCGAATTCGAGTTCGGCACCGGTTACGACAGCAATGCGAACGCCTCCACGAGCGAGACGACGTTCGTGATTCCGGGCACCGCTCTCGGCGTCGTGCTGGACCCAACCAATGTCGAGACTTCTTCCGCCTTCGCGAATCTCTCATTCGCGCTTGGAAATGTCCGGCCGGTAGGCGCGAGCAGCCGTGCCGTGACCGTCGCGCGCATCGGCCATCGCTGGAACGCTGACGCGGGCTTCGTCGACCAGACGATCGCGACGCTGGATACCACGTTCGATTTCGGCGACGGGCCGACTGTTTTCAGCCTCGGCGCAGGCGGTCACTACGGCCTGCTCGACGGCGAATCGCATCAGTGGGGCGGGAGCGCCGACATCTCGCTCAGCCATCGCTTCGACAGCGGCTGGCAGACGCGGGGCCTGCTGCGCGCGGGGCTGCTGCGTTACGACGATGACTTTGGGTCGCTGTCCGTGCTCGACGTCGACCGCTACCTCGCCGCCTTCTCGCTCTCGCACTCGGGCAGCTCAGGCGACTTCGGCCTCACGGTTTTTGCGGGGAGCGACGACCCAAAGGTGTCCGGATCGTCGTTCGCGAACGACCGGCTGGGCCTGCAGTTGCACGCCGCCTCGCGCAACGCCCCCGGCAACGGCCTGCAACTGCAGCTCTCGTACCAGGACGTCGAATACGACGATCCGCCTGGATTCTTCCTGGGCGCGGATCGCGCGGACAGCGTCTGGTCTGCCACGGTCACGGGCGAGATCCGGGACTGGCCCACACGCGGGCTACACCTTCTGCCGAGAGTTGGCTGGTTCAACAATGAGTCGAACATCTCGCTTTACGAGTACGATCGATTCGAGTTCAGCCTGACGCTGCAGCGCTCATTCTGATAGCGAGGGACTTATGACCAGGAAAGCAGCTGCGCTCGCGCTTGCCGCCTTGTTGACGCTCGCCACCGGCGCGGCGTACGCGGCCGCCGGCAAGGTGCTGTTCGTGTCCGGGCCGGTGACCGTCGAGCGGCCCGAGCCCAGGGATCTGAAGAAGGGCGACCCGATCGAAGTCGGCGACGTCATCGTGACCGGCGACAAGGCCCGCG
>CAYZDW010000007.1:0-3832 GCA_964477175.1 uncultured Steroidobacteraceae bacterium
CGTCTATCATGGTGTTATATTTATCTTCCATAAGCCCTGGCCGCCCGATGGGACCAAAGCCGTTGCAGCCCTTAGCTCGGTCTGCCTGTTTTTCTTCGACGCGGGCGGGTCGGGGGGGTTCGAGGTCGGCGTCAAAATTGCCGCCCCGGACGGCACTATCGGCTTTGAGCAGAAAGTCGGCTCGATCTCCATAGGAGATGGCAAGCCGGCGACGATCGTTGGGCAGATCCGACCATTCCTGGTGAGTAAGTTTGGAAGCCACTCGGCTACACTCATGGTCGACGGCCGGCAATATCCGTTCGAATTCACTATCCGAGAAGGCGTAATGCCTGCGCCGGCGGCGACCAACGATTATTGACCATAGACTAACGCAATATGCCGTGGCCGGGCGTGAGGCCGGTCACTCCGTGAATCACGGCGCCTGGGCAGCGCTCCATGGGTTGATGACGCTGAGACCAGCGTAGTCAAAATCGTCCTCGTTGCGGGTCACGAGTCGCAGGTCATGTTCAAGCGCGGTTGCGGCGAGCAGCGAGTCAATCGCCGGTGGGGTGCGGGGCGCAGCAGCGAGCAGCCTGCCCCAGCGATCGGCGACTTCGGCGTCGACGGGCAGCAGACGCGAACCCAGCCAGGCACGAAGATCCTGCTCAAGCCAGCGACGCAACTTCTCGCGCCGCGCTCCCGCTGGAAGTCGTTCCACGCCGCGACGCAGTTCGCCCAGTGTGATGACGCTCAGGAACAGCGACTCCGCGGGGATTCCCGCCAACCAGCGCGTGACTTCGGGTTCCGGATTCGGTCGCGCCAGTTCCGAGACCACGTTGGTGTCCAGCAGGTAGCTCACAGCTCGACGTCGCGCGGGATTCGTCGGTCGCGGCTGAGATCAAGTTCGACGCCCTTTAGCGGTGACCGGGCGATGAACTCGATGAGGCTCGGCTGGCGCTTGGCGAGCCGAGCGTAGTCGCGCGCGGAAAGCACCACCGCCGCGGGCCTGCCGTGCACGGTGATTTCCTGCGGGCCCTCGCGCTCGGCGCGTTTCACAACCTCGCTGAGGCGTGCCTTGGCTTCCTGCAACTGCCAACTCGGTTTCGTCATTGGTTTGTCCATAATGGGCTGACTAGACTGACTATACTCGATGCCCGGGTGCGCTGACAACCCCCTCTGATCAGGTGCACTCGGTCCCCAGATAAGTCACACATAGCGACCAATCTTTCTCTCGACCCCGATCTGATCGAACGCGCGCTCGAAGTGAGCGGTGAACGCACCAAGAAGGCGGCGACACCATCGTCACCACCGGTCTGATATTGCAGGAACTGCTGCAGGGATTCTCGGGGCCTCGAGCACGCAAGGACATCATTGACCGGTTTGGTGCCCTGCCGTTACTGGGTCCAGACAGGCAGGACCATATCGACGCCGCCGAGTTACGCAACCGATGCCGCCTCACGTGTAGCTGGGTGTACTTCAGCCGTCCGCCTCATGCACCTGAAATTCCCGCCAGTCCTCGACTGACAGCCCGGGCACGCGCCGGAACTCCGATAAACTGCTCGTCACCACGATCAGCCGGTGTGATCGTGCGGTACCCGCGATCAGCGCGTCGAACGGGCCGATCGGCTTACCGACACGGGATAATTCGCCGCGCAGGCGGCCGGTTTCGCGCGCCTCGTCTTCGCCGCATGGCAGGATCGTGATCGGCTGGAGCAGCGCCTCGACGACCGGACGCACACGCGCGGCCAGCGCTTCGTTCCGCGCCAGCCCGTACTCGATTTCCATGACGGTCACCGCCGACACCGCGAGTTCGGCCGGCGCACACCGCAACAGGCGCTGATGCACGCCCGGATGGCCGCGTACGAAGTCACTGATCACCGTCGTATCCAGCAGGTATTTCACGCTCCGGCGCCTGGCGGGCTCTCGAAAGGGTCCTCGGGGCGCCGGGACTCGTCGTGGCGGCCCAGTTCGAAGGGCGGGAAGCTTTCCTCACCCCGCCAGTCACGGAGTCCGGCGGGCCAGGCGCTGGCGGGCCGGCGGGAATCCGGCGGGCGTGCCAGTCGACCCGCTGCTCAGCCGAGCGACAATTCGCCCGATCGGGCCTGTTTCTCCGCACCCGCAGGTCAAGCGCGCCGACGACAATTCGCATGTGCTGGCCAGGGCAGACACCGCGGATGCCTGAATCAGTTCTGCATTGAATTAATCCCAATTTGGGACTAGGATCTTCAGGTGAGGGTGATTGCCCTTTCGACGCTGCGGGAGTTCTGGACCCGCCAGCCGAGTTGCGACGATGCGCGTCAGGCGACGTTGGTCTGGTACCGCCGGGTCCTCGCCGCCGACTGGTCGTCGCCAGCGGACCTGAAGGCGGACTTCGGCACGGCGAGCATCCTCAAGGACGGCCGTGCCGTGTTCAATATCGCCGGCAACCGGTATCGGATCGTGGCATGGATCAACTACCCCTACCGGGTGCTGTACGTGCGCTTCATCGGCACGCAGACCATCTGAGGAAGACGCACCGTGGATATCAAGCCCATTCGCAGCCGGAAGGACCATCGCGCCGCCCTGCGGGAGATCGACTCGCTTATGGGCGCCGAGGCGGGATCGCCTGCTGGCGAGAAGCTGGATGTCCTCGCAACGCTGGTCGAGGCCTGGGAGCGGAAGCACTTCCCCATGGAGCTGCCCGAGCCGGTCGATGCGATCCGCTTTCAGATGGAGCAGGCCGGCCTGTCTGCGCGCGACCTGGTGCCCATGATCGGGCAACTCAATCGGGTGTACGAGGTTCTGAACCGCAAGCGGCGGCTCACGCTCAGGATGATCTGGAACCTGCATGAGCAACTCGGCATCCCGCTCGAGAGCCTGATCAAGCCGTCGCGCGACTCGCGTGCGGCCTGAATCGGGAAGGTCAGCGACGACGCTGGATCCAGCCCAGGAGTCCGGCCAGCCCCGCCAGCGCCTCTCCTGCTCGAGAGGGGTGACGCAGCGCAAGCAGGACCCCGTCGCACAGCTGCTTGCCCAGTTCCACGCCCCATTGGTCGAAGGGGTTGACGTCCCAGAGCACCGACTCGACGAAGACCTTGTGCTCGTACAGTGCGACCAGCCGGCCGAGCATCGCCGGGTCGAGTTTCGGGAACAAGAGCAGCGACAGCGGTCGATTGCCCGGATGCTGGCGGTGCGGGTCCGGCGCATTGTTGCCAGTCATCAGCGCCTGCACCTGAGCGAGGCAGTTGGCGATCACGAGTTCATCCGCCGCCGCATCCGCAGCACCGGTGAGCGGCAGCAGGAAATCGAGGCAGGCGTCGCCCGTACCCTGATGCAGCAACTGGAAGAACGAGTGCTGGGCATTCGAGGCCGGCTCGCCCCAGATCACGGCCCCGGTCTCCCCGACAACCGGCTTCCCGTCGCGCGTGACACGCTTGCCGAGGCTCTCCATCTCGAGCTGCTGAAGGTACGCCGGGAATCGACTGAGGCGCTGGCTGTAAGGCAGCACGGCATGACTCGCGCAACCCATCAGGCTGCGATTCCACACCGCGAGCAGGCCGAGCAGCACCGGCAGATTGTCGCGCCAGGCGGCACGACGGAAGTGCTCGTCCATCGCGTACGCGCCAGCGAGCAACTGCTCGAAATGCGCCGTGCCAATGGCGAGTTCGATCGAAAGCCCGACCGCCGACCAGAGCGAGTAGCGGCCGCCGACCCAGTCCCACATCGCAAAGCGCGAATCCACGCCGATGCCGAATTCATCCATCGCGGCTGTATTCGTCGAGACTGCGGCGAACTGCTTCGGCACCGCCGCCTCGCCGAGCTTGGCCGCGATCCAGGCTCGCGCGCGTCTTGCGTTCGCGAGCGTCTCCTGGGT
>CAYZDW010000008.1:0-4639 GCA_964477175.1 uncultured Steroidobacteraceae bacterium
GCGAGATCGATTACCACGCCTACTACGCGAGCGCCGACCCGCACGAGAATCTGGCGCTGATCATGCGCGAGCTTGGGCGCGGCGGTGGGCGATTCACGCGCCTCGCCGACGGGCGTCTGGACCGCGTGTTCCCGGCGCGCGCCAATGGCCTCGGCCGACTCAATGTGGTGCTGATTTCCAGCGAAGCCTTCGGCGCGGAGTTCAGTCGACTGTATGGCGCGCCGCAGGACTTGACCCCGAACTTCGACACTCTTGCGCAACAGGGCCTCTGGTTCGCGCACACCTATGCGTCTGGCACACGCACCGTGCGCGGGCTTGAAGCGCTTGCCAGCTCCATACCACCGATTCCCACCGTGTCGATCCTGCGCCGCCCGGGCAATGAAAACGTCGCGACCTGGGGAGCCGTCATGCGCTCGCTTGGATATCACACGAGTTTCCTGTACGGCGGCTATGGCTACTTCGACAACATGAACTACTTCTTCGGCAGCAATGGCTTCGAGGTGCTCGACCGCAAGGCGATCGATACGGTTCGCTTCGAGAACGTCTGGGGCGTCAGCGACGAGGACCTTTTTGACCGCTCGCTGGCGCATTTCGACGAGCTGCATGCGACGAGCCAGCCATTCTTCTCGATCATCATGACCACGTCGAATCACAAGCCATTCACCTTCCGCCCTGGACTCGAGAAGCTCGGGATACCGGAACAGGGCGGCGGCCGGGCGGCCGGCGTGCGCTATGCCGACTATGCGCTGGGTCAGTTCCTGCGCGAGGCGCGGCAGCATCCGTGGTTCGACGACACCGTATTCGTCGTCATCGCGGACCATGGTGCACGGGTCTATGGCGCACAGCAGATCCCGCTCAAGACCTATGAAATTCCGCTGATGATCTATTCGCCGCGGCACGTGCGTCCACAGCGGGTAGACACGCTGATGACACAGATCGACGTGGCCCCAACCGTGCTCGGCCTGCTCGGCTTGCCATATCAGGCTCCGTTCTTCGGGCAGGACGTGCTCTCGACACCGCCAGAGCACCGCATAGCACTTTTCAATCATAACCACGATGTCGCGATTTACCGGGACGGCCGGATGGTGGTCTTCGGTCTCAAGAAGACGGTAAGCAACTATCGCTACAATCCGGCGACGGATCGCTATACACCTGGCCCACGCGACCCGGAACTCGAGCGCCTGGGCATCGCCTACTTCCAGACCGCATATGAGCTGTTTACGGCTCACCACTACGAGCCAGCTGAAGCGGCGTCGCGCCCAGTGCTTGCGGCGCACCACGGTGAGGCTGGTTGATGGCCGACGAGCGGAGTGCAGCAGAGCCGATGGATCTACGCAGGCTCCGGGTACTGGCGGTATTCGCAGCCCTGGCAGCAGGAGGCGCCGCGGCCCATCCGGCGGCAATATCGGATGCGGCGACGATGCCGTGGCCCGGCGATGCGGACCTCGAGGCCCAGGGCGCCCGTATCGGCAGCGTGGCCATACGCGGCTTGCCGATCTTCGATCCGGAGGCGCCCGGCGAACGGAGAGCCCTCTTTCGCATGGCGGACCGATTACACGTGGACACGCGCACCTCGGTGATCGAAGCGCAACTGCTGTTCCAGCCGGGAGACTCCTACTCGCGCCGGATTCTGGACGAAACCGAACGCAACCTGCGCGAGCTGAGGTTCATCAACGAGCCGGAGATCCGCGTCGTCGGCTACCACGACGGACTCGTGGACCTCGAGGTTCTCACCCACGAGGTCTGGACGACCAACCCGGGAATCTCATTCGGCCGCGTCGGGGGCTCGAACTCCACCGGACTTCAGCTTGAGGAAGTGAACCTGCTCGGCTTCGGCAAGCACCTTGCATTCGACTATCACGATGATGTCGATCGCAGCTCCTATTCGCTGAAGTGGCGCGACCCAAGCATCGCTGGCAGCCGCTGGCGCAGCATGCTGGCGTTGACCGACAGCGATGACGGTGAAAGCCAGGCCATTGTGGTCGAGCGGCCCTTCTACTCGCTCGATTCACGCTGGAGCGGCGGGCTTTCGCTCAATCAGGACGACTCTATTCAGGGTGTCTACCGGCTCGGACATCGGGCTTCCGAGTACCGCCGGGACGCGCAGGCCGCCGATCTCCACTTCGGCTGGTCGCAGGGACTGCGAAACGGCTGGACACGCCGTTCGATCGTGGGCCTGCGCCACGACGAAGCGCAATTCTACGAGTCGCCCGGCGATTCCGTGTCAATCATGCCGCCAGGCGATCGCAGCCTCAGCTACCCGTACCTGCGCCTGGAAGGCGTCCAGGACGATTTCGAGACGGCGCGGAATCTCGACCAGATCGCGCGCACCGAGGACCAGCACTTCGGAACACGATATGCGCTCGAACTTGGCTGGGCCGCGATGGCCTACGGATCCGACCGGAATGCGGCGATGCTGAGTGCCGAGGCGAGTCACGGATACCGTCTCGGCGACGGGCAGTCGCTGTTTCTGACGGGTGACATCATGAGCCGCGTCGAGCGTGGCTCCGCGCGGGATGCCCTCCTTTCGGGCACGCTCCGTTACTACCGGCAGTTCGGTGCGCGCAGCACTCTTTTTGCATCGCTTACCGGGGAGGTGGGCCATGAACTCGACGCCGATCATGAACTCTTGCTGGGCGGCGATAACGGCCTGCGCGGCTATCCGCTGCGCTACCAGACCGGCAGCAGTCGCGCGTTCCTGACGGTTGAGCAGCGTTTCTACACCGCCCGCTCGCTGTGGCGGCTGGCGGATATCGGCGGTGCCGTGTTCTTCGACATGGGCGAGACCTGGGGCGACTCGGCATTCGGCCCGACCGGCAAGCTTGGTTTATTGAAGGACATCGGTTTCGGCCTGCGTCTCGGCACCTCGCGATCCGGGCTTGGCAACGTGATCCACCTGGACGTCGCCTTTCCGCTGGACGGCGACCGGTCCATCAGCCAGGTGCAATTCCTGGTCCAGACGAAACACAGCTTCTGATGCCAGCCCCGAACGATGTGTTGCAGGACGACCGTGAACGGAGCCTGTTCTGGCGCCGCCACGCGGCACTCCCGGCCCTGATGTTCGCCGCCGCGTTGGCCATCGTAGTGGCGGGCGACCTTGACCTGCGGATTGCGGACGCATTCTTCTTCAATCAACCCGCCAATGAGTGGATCGGAGCGTACACGTGGTGGGCGTACGACCTGATCCACACCGGTGGCAGCTGGCTCGTCCGGCTGGTCGGGCTGGCAGCGCTGGTGACGCTGGTGCTGGGCTTTTGGTTGCCGCGCTGGCGCCCCTGGCGACGAAGTGCCGCATATCTGGCGCTCGGGCTGATTCTCGTCCCCTCGATCGTCGGTGCGCTCAAGCAGGTGACCAACGTGGATTGCCCTTGGGATCTTGGCCGCTATGGAGGCGACCGGCCATACTTCAGTTTGCTGGCCGACCGGCCGGATGAGCTGCCGCGGGCGCGATGCTACCCGGGTTCGCACTCATCCTCGGGCTTCGCGCTGATGGCGTTTTACTTCTTGTTGCACGACCGCCGGCCGTGCCTCGCGCGCTGGTTCCTGGCCGGCGCCGTGCTGGTCGGGGCGATCTTCTCCCTCGGGCAACAGGCTCGCGGCGCGCATTTCCTGTCGCACGATCTGGCGAGCGCCGTCATCGCCTGGTTCGTGTTGCTCGCTCTCTGGCGGTGGTTGCCGGCCCCAACGCGGGAAATGGGAGGAGTAGAATCGAAGAGGCCGGACCGCGACGCGATTGATCGACGCTCGCGCGCGCGTCCAACATTCAGACCGCGTCCCGAAACGTGGACCAGCACTTGGCCGATGAAAGACAACTGATACGACGGATGCTCGTCGGCGACGAGCGGGCGTTCGATGCTTTTTTTGAGGCGTATTTCGCCCGTGTCTACCGGTTCGCCCTGCCGCGATTGAATGGGGACGTCGAGGCGACGCGCGAGGTCGTGCAAGCCACGCTCGCGAAGGCCATGCGCAGGATGGCCGACTTCCGCGGTGACGCTTCCCTGTTCACCTGGATCTGCCAGATTTGCCGGCACGAAGTCGTGGATCACATCCGCGCCCATCGGCGCCACTCGCGGCATGTCGTGTTGATCGACGACCAGCCGGAGTTGCGCGTGGCGATCGAGGCCCTCGAGGCGCCAGAGGAATACGACCTTGTCAAGAGTTATGGGCGCGCGGAAGTCGGCCGCCTGGTGCAGTCCGTGCTCGACCGGCTGCCGTCGAACTATGGGGACGCGCTGGAGTGGAAATACATGGAGGGCCGCTCGGTCGTGGAAATCGGCGAGCGGCTGGGGATTGGCACCACGGCGGCGCAGTCGTTGTTGGCGCGCGCGCGCATCGCGTTCCGCGAAGCTCTCGAACAGGTCTTCGGCGCGGACGCCGCGGACATTGCCACGAGCCTGGGCTCGTGAGGTCATGCCATGAATGAAAATGATATCGAACGGGTGCTGAAGGCTACAGGACCCAGGGACCGGCCTCCGGCCGACGTTGAGCACGCAGCGCGCGAGCATCTGCGCAATGAGTGGCGCTCGATCGTCACCGTGGAACGTGCACGACGGCAACGGCGCATGGGCCTCGCGTTCGCGGCCAGTCTGGTGGTTGCCGCGCTCGGTGTCTGGCTGGCCGGTCCACTCATCACCGGTCC
>CAYZDW010000009.1:0-3910 GCA_964477175.1 uncultured Steroidobacteraceae bacterium
CGATCCAGTATTTGATTGCTGGCGGCATTGCCCGCCTGATGCTGAACCGGCCTGAGCGACTCAACAGCTTTGATGCCGCGATGCACGAGGAAATCCGCCATGCGCTCGCGCAGGTCGTTGGCGACGGTGCGCGTGTGCTGGTGCTGACCGGCGCCGGGCGCGGCTTCTGCGCCGGGCAGGACCTCGAGGATCGCACAGTAGCGCCGGGTGCCAAGGGTGCCGACCTCGGAGAATCAATTGAGCGCAACTACAAGCCGCTGGTGCTCGCGCTGCGCAACCTACCGATGCCGGTGATCGCCGCGGTCAACGGCGTGGCCGCGGGAGCCGGCGCGAGCATCGCGCTCGCCTGCGACATCGTGATCGCCGCGCGCTCGGCGGCCTTCGTTCAGGCTTTCTGCCGCCTGGGGCTGGTGCCCGACACGGGCGCCACCTGGTTTCTGCCGCGGCTGGTCGGCAACGCGCGGGCGATCGGACTCGCGATGCTGGGCGACAAGTTGCCGGCGCAGCAGGCAGCGGACTGGGGCCTGATCTGGCGCTGCGTCGACGACGCCGAGCTTGCGACGACCGTGGACGCGCTCGCCGGCGCGCTCGCGATCGCACCGACGCTCGGACTCGTGCGCACGCGCCAGGCGATCCAGGGCGCCTGGCAGCGCTCGCTCGCGGAGCAGCTCGACGTCGAGCGCGACTTCCAGCGCGAGCTCGGCTGGTCGTCCGACTATGCCGAGGGCGTTGCCGCATTCACCGAGAAGCGCTCACCGCGCTTCTGCGGGCGCTAGGAGGCCGCGGCGATGGTCAGCACGGTCGATGCGACGAGGAATCGCGGACAGCGGGTCGCGATACTGGCGGCCGAGAAGCTCTACGGCTCGGACCAGGCCTCGCAGATGCTAGGCATGGTCATCGAGTCGGTCGCGCCCGGTGAGGCCCGGGTTACGATGCGGGTGCGGCCCGACATGGTCAACGGCCACGGCATATGCCACGGCGGCCTGATCTTCGCGCTGGCCGACAGCGCGTTCGCCTTTGCCTGCAATTCGCATGGCGACAATACCGTCGCGGCGGGCGCCGCCATCGAGTTCCTGGCGCCGGGTCGGGAGGGCGACCTGCTGACGGCGACCGCGACCGAGTGCTGGCGCGCGGGTCGCAGCGGCATTTATGAAATCGAGGTGCGCAACGAGCGCGGCGAAGCCATCGCGCTGTTCCGCGGCCGTTGTCACCAGATTGCCGGGAGGCTGGTCGATGAATGAAGCTCTGATCTGCGATGCGATCCGCACACCGATCGGCCGTTACGGAGGCGCACTGTCGGGCATCCGGACCGACGACCTTGCGGCGGTGCCGCTCGCGGCGCTGATGCGTCGGAATCCGTCGGTCGACTGGCGGGCCGTCGATGACGTCGTGCTGGGATGCGCGAACCAGGCGGGAGAGGACAACCGCAATCTCGCGCGGATGGCCGCGCTGCTGGCCGGACTGCCGGTGACGGTGCCCGGCGTGACCGTCAACCGCCTGTGCGGTTCGGGCCTCGACGCGGTTGCCATCGCTGCGCGCATGATCCGAAGCGGCGAGGCCGAACTCGTCATCGCCGGCGGCGCGGAGAGCATGAGCCGTGCGCCTTATGTGGTATCGAAGCCCGATGCCGCATTTTCGCGGACCCAGCAGTTGTTCGATACGACAATCGGCTGGCGCTTGGTCAATCCGCTGATGAAGCAGCGGTACGGCATCGACTCGATGCCCGAGACCGGCGAAAACGTCGCCGCCGAGTTCGGCGTGACGCGGTCCGATCAGGACGCATTCGCATTGCGCAGCCAGCAACGCGCGCTGCGCGCGCAAGGAGACGGCACACTGGCGGCCGAGATCACGCCCGTGACTTTGCCGGCGCGCAAGGGCGAACCGGTGGTCGTCGATCGCGACGAACATCCGCGCGAAACGAGTCTCGAGGCGCTCGCCCGGCTCCCGACACCGTTTCGCGCCGGCGGGACGGTCACGGCCGGCAATGCCTCCGGCGTCAATGACGGTGCCTGTGCGCTCCTGATCGCGAGCGAGCGCGCCGCGGCGCGCTTTGGCCTCGAACCGCGCGCACGGGTGCTCGGCGCCGCGGTTGCCGGCGTCGAGCCGCGCATCATGGGCATGGGCCCGGCGCCTGCGACAGAGAAGCTGCTTGCGCGGCTGGGACTGCCGCTGTCCGCGATGGACGTGATCGAGCTCAATGAGGCTTTTGCTTCGCAGGCGCTTGCCGTGCTGCGCCGGCTCGGCCTGCCCGACGACGCCGCGCAGGTGAATCCGAATGGCGGTGCCATTGCGCTCGGCCACCCGCTCGGCATGAGCGGGGCGCGCCTTGCGACCACGGCCACCTGGCAGCTCGGACGCAGCGGAGGCCGTTACGCCCTCTGCACGATGTGCATCGGCGTGGGGCAGGGCATCGCGCTCGCAATCGAGCGCATCGGGTGAATGCGCCGGTCGTCATCGAGCGTGACGGCGGCGTCGCCGTCATCGTGCTCGACCATCCGCCCGTCAACGCGCTGGCTCATCCGGTGCGCACGGCCCTGCTCGCGGCGATCGAACGCCTCGACGCGGATCCGACCGTGCAGGCGATCGTATTGCACGGGGCCGGCAGGAATTTAATCGCCGGCGCCGACATCGCGGAATTCGACCAGCCTGCCCAGCCACCGCTGCTCAACGAACTGCTATTGCGGCTCGAGGCCTGCGGCAAGCCGGTCGTGGCCGCGTTGCACGGCGCGACGCTGGGCGGCGGCGCGGAGACGTCGCTCGCCTGCCACTATCGCGCGGCGACGCCCGACCTCAAGTTCGGGTTTCCCGAGGTGACATTGGGGCTCCTGCCCGGCGCGGGCGGCACGGTGCGCCTGCCGCGCGTGGCTGGCTGGCAGGCAGCGCTCGAGCTCATGACCGGTGGCAAGCCGATCGATCTCGATCGTGCCACGGCGCTCGGCCTGATCGACCACAGGATTGACGGCGATGCGCGTGTCGGTGCCGTTGCCTGGGCACGCGAACTCATTGTCGGCGGGGCGCCGCCCCGCCGGCTGCGCGACCTGACGCCGCCAGAGGCGCCGCCGAACCTGTTCTCCGATTGGCGGGCCGGGCTGCCGCCCGCGGCGCGCCGGCTGCTGGCTCGGGGGCGCATCGTGGACGCGCTCGAAGCCGCAGCGACGCGACCCTTCGACCAGGCGCTCGATCGTGCGCGGGAGCTCTTCGAGGAATGCCGGCGTTCGAGCGAATCGCGCGCGCTGCGTTACCTGTTCTTTGCCGAACGCGGTTCGGACGCGGATCGGGAGGCCGCCATCCGGGTCGAGACGGCGGGCGTCATCGGCGCAGGCACCATGGGCGCCGGCATCGCCATCAGCCTCGCGACGGCGTGCATCGCCGTGACACTCGTGGATTCGAGGCCCGAATCGCTCGCGGCCGGACTCGCTCGCGTGGCTTCGACGATCGAGGGGTCGGCTCGCAAGGGACGCATGACCGCGGCGGATGCTGCGGCCGCGATCGCGCGCGTTCGCGGCGCCGCGGACTTGCAGGCGCTGGCCCCAGCCGATCTCGTGATCGAGGCGGTATTCGAGAATCTGGCCGTCAAGCAGGAGCTGTTCGCGCAGGTCGGCAAGCTTTGCAAGCCGCAGGCAGTGCTTGCGACCAATACCTCGACGCTCGATGTCGATGCCATCGCCTCGGCGAGCGGCCGTGCTGCGGACGTCGTCGGCATGCATTTTTTCAGTCCCGCGAACGTGATGCGCCTGGTCGAGATCGTTCGCGGCCGCGAGAGCTCGCGAGCGGCGCTCGCCACGGTGCGCGCCGTGACGAAGCGCATCGGCAAGATCGGCGTCGCGGTCGGCAACTGCTTCGGATTCGTCGGCAACCGCATGCTGTACGCCTACGGCCGCGAGAAGGAACTGATGCTGTTGGAGGGCGC
>CAYZDW010000010.1:0-4799 GCA_964477175.1 uncultured Steroidobacteraceae bacterium
TGAGCCCCTGGAAGCCCCCGGATGAAGGCAGCCAGCTGCGCGCGAAGGTTGCACCGCCGGGACGGCGCAGGTACACGGAGCCGGAGTGGCGGCGATGCCAGTGCGAGCCGGCGGGCTTGTCCGATTCCGCGGTGCCGAGCGACAACTCCGTCGGTTGCATCAGTTCGTCGATGAAGCCGTCGATCGACCAGGTATTGACGAATTCGTTCGGGCGCTTCGGCCGGTCGGTCGCCTGCGTGTCGCGCTCGGAGATCTGGATCAAGCTGACACCCAGATCGCGCGCGAGTGCGGCCCAGCCCGCGGCATCCGCGGGCGCCGCCGCCGTCCGCCGGAGTCCGGTCGCGAGGTCCAACAGGGCCTGCTTGACGAAGTGCGAGACGAGGCCGGGATTCGCGCCGTGATCCACGACGGCGGTCGGCGAAGCCGGACCGAGACGCTTGCCCAGCTTCAGCATCTGTTCGCGCGTGACGAAATTGGTGCGCTCGCGCATCGTCAGCATCGGGTTGTCGAAGACGCCGGGCCAGGGCTCGATGGACGTGTCCACGTAGAGCACACCGTGCCCCGAGCACCATTCGACGAGGTCAACGCTCGAGACGTCGACCGAGAGATTCAGCAGCAGGTCGCCGGATCGCAGCCGCCGCTTGAGTTCACGCTGATAGGTTGCCGGTTTGAGGTGGCAGTGCACGAACCGCGCCTGGTTTGCGGCTGCCAGCGTGCGCCCGTGTTCGCTCGCTTCGAGCACGGTCAGGCCGTCCTCGGGCAGGGTCAGATGCCGGCGCAGGAGCGGCAGCGTCGTCTGGCCGATGCTGCCGCAGCCGACCATCAGCACACGCCCTGGGAATTCGATCGTATCGATCCGGGTATTCGGCACCCCGGAACCCTAGCAAAGATGCGGCGCCTCTGCAGCCTGGACCGGTCGCCATGGCGTGGCGGGGGCGGGCGCGGCCCGCGGTGTGCGCGCCGTCGGCACGAGCGTGCGCTCGACCTCCGCCAATCGCCCGACGATGTCACCGCAGGCGATCATCGCGGCGCTTACGAGCGGGTGACCCGGGCATTCCCGATCGAGCCGGCAGACCAGCCGTGTCAGCGGGTCGATGTCGGCTCGCAGCCAGTCGAGAATCCGTGCCGCCTGCGGAGATGAGCGGCTCGACAGGCTTTGCAGCTCGTCGCGCAGGTCCCAGACGATGCTGGAATCCAGTGAATCGAGCAGCTCGCAGAGCTCGCGCATGCGGTGGTGGCCCTGGCCCGCCTGGTCGAGCCGACGCAGTTCTGCCCGCAGCCAGCCCGATTGCGCCAGCATCTGCTGCATCAGCGCGGAGATTCGTGTCGCGAGGTTTGATGTCATGTGCATCACCGTGGTGCCTTGCCAGCGGGCGTGCCCAGCATGCGGTGGTGGGTGGCTCAGGGCGCGACCCAGCCCGGAGCTGCATCATCGGCAGTACAGACGCGTCATTTCGACCGGATGGTGGCAGCGGTCTGGCCGAACAGGATCCGCCGCTGCTCGTCGGTCATCGGGGTGCTCTCGTAGGAGTCGGCCAGCGCGTAAGCACGGACAGTCGCCGGCCGGGCGCGGATCGTGTCGAACCAGCGCCGCAACGCGGGGAAGTCATCCAGGTTCTGCTGCTGGCGCTTCCAGGGGACGACCCATGGATAGCTGGCCATGTCCGCAATCGTATATTCGTCCCCCGCGATGAACGCGCGACCCTCGAGTCTGCGGTCGAGTACGCCGTAGAGACGGTTCGTTTCGTTGACGAAGCGCTCCATCGCGTAAGGGATCTTCTCCAAGGCGTAGGTGACGAAGTGGTGATTCTGGCCGGCCACCGGCCCGAGATTGGCCACCTGCCAGACGAGCCACTCGAGCACGGTCTTGCGAGCGCGCAGGTCCGGCGGCAGGAAACGGCTGGTTTTCTCTGCGAGATAAATCAGGATCGCGGCGGATTCGAAGACCGACACCGGAGCACTGCCGTCGGCGGGTGCATCGTCCACGATGGCCGGCATCCGGTTGTTGGGGCTGATCGCAAGAAAATCAGGTCTGAACTGTTCACCGGCGCCGATGTTGACGGGATGGATCCGGTACGGAACGGAGGCTTCCTCGAGGAACATCGTGATCTTGTGGCCATTGGGTGTCGGCCAGTAGTACAGGTCGATCATGAGAGGGGATAATGCCACGGGCATCCCGACTCGGAGCGAAACGCGATGCACAACGACGATAGGCCGGTTGGCTCCGTGTTGACACGGCGTGAAGTCATTGGACTGCTCGGCGCGGCCAGTGCGGCCTGGCTCGGGCGAAGCGCGAACGCAGCGGCCGGAACCGCGGCTTGCGTCGTCCGCCCCGCGCAGACCGAGGGACCCTACTTCGTGGACGAGATGCTCGACCGGTCGGACCTGCGCAGGGATCCAGCCAACGGGAGCGTGCACGCCGGTCTGCCGCTCGAACTCGCCATCGTCGTGACGAAATGGGTGACTGGGGCCTGCGCGCCGCTGCCCGACGCCCAGGTCGATCTTTGGCATTGTGACCATCGTGGTGTCTACTCCGGTGTCCGCGATCCGGCCTTCGACACAATGGGGCAGAAATTCCTGCGCGGATACCAACGGACGGACGCCGCCGGCCGCGCGACATTCACGACCGTTTATCCGGGCTGGTATCCAGGACGCACGGTGCACATCCATTTCAAGATCCGGTCGCCGGCTGCGAGGAAGCCCGGATTCGAATTCACGTCGCAGTTCTATTTCGACGACGTTCTGACCGATCGCGTGTTCGCCGCCGATCCTTATGCCGAGCGTGGGCCGCGCAGCACGCGCAATGCACAAGACGGGATTTTCCGGCGCAGCGGCGAGGAACTCCTGTTGACCCTGAAATCCGGCAAAGCCGGTTACGCCGGCACATTCGAGGTCGCGCTCGAGGGCATCTGACCGGCCAGGTCGTAGCCGGGCGTGCTAGTCTCGGACCCGTTATGTAACGTCCATGCCCGGAATTGCGACGGGCAGCGCAGGGATCGCGGGGAAAAGACCGCAAGATCACCTCGAAATGAACGCGCCAGGCTCTGACCCAGGCCTATTACCTGACGTCGCGGGTGGCGTTGGCGTCCGGGGCAGCGCGACCGCGACGGCGCGACCGCGCATGAAAGCTGGTCCATTGATCTACGCGCTATTTGCCGTTGCCGTCGGTGCCGCCGTGCTCGCGGGGTGGCTGTTCGACGTGCCGCTCCTGAAATCCCTGCTACCCGGGTTCGTCACCATGAAGGCGAACACGGCGCTTGCGTTCGTGCTTGCCGGCGGGTCGCTGCTGCTGCTGTCGCCGTCGCCCGTATCTCTTGCGCGGGCACAGGCCGGCCAGGCGCTTGCACTGGTCGTCGCGCTGATCGGCGCGCTGACGCTAGTCGAATACGTCTTCGGCTGGCAACTCGGTATCGACGAACTCCTGCTCAAGGACGACCCGGCCGCGGTCTGGACGCCGTTTCCCGGTCGCATGGCCGCGTCTACGGCCACCGCCTTCTTGCTGCTCGGACTGGCGCTCTTCGCAATCGAGTGGGAGCCGCGGCGCGGCCTGCGGCCTGCCGAGCTGCTGGCGCTGCTGGTCATCGCATTGAGTTCGATCGCCGCCATCGAATACGCGTTCGGGCATGGGATCGCCTACCCGTTTTTCCGGCACACGCGCATGGCGCTGCACACCTTCATGACCCTGGTTGCGCTCGGCGCCGGCGTGCTGGCGGCGCGGCCGTCACAAGGCGTCCTCGGTGCGATCCGGGCGCGCATCGGGAGCCCGCTGGAGCGCAGGGTCTATGTCGTGCTGGCACTGGGTCTTGCCGCCCTCCTGATTGCAGACTCGGCGTCTTTTTTCGGCGCCAGGGACTCGGTCGTCCGCTCCGGCTGGGTGAAGCATAGCTACGAGGTGCGAAGTCAGCTCGCGCTCTTGCTCTCCACCCATCAGGATCTGCAGATCGGGCAAAGGGGCTACGTGATTTCGGGCGAGCCGGAGTTCCTCCAGCCCTACGAGCGAGCCCGTGGGCAAGCGGATCGCATCTACCGGGACCTCACTGTGCTGATGCAGGACGATCCCACGCAGGTCGCGCGCTTGACGTCGCTCGAAACGCTGCACCGGCAGCGGATCGAGTTTTCGGCTCGGGTCGTTGAGACCCGGCGCAGCGGCGACGCCGAGGCGGCGATGCAGATGATCGCCAGCGGCAAAGGCAAGCGCCTGATGGACGCCCTGCGCGCCGCCATCGCGCGGATGGACGCCGAGGAAGCCCGGCTTCTCGCCCTGCGTGCCGGAGAGGAGCGGGCCAGCGTCGCGCGGCTGAACTGGACCCTCCTTGCAAGCATGCTGCTTGCGTTGCTCGTGGTGGTTTTCGCCAGCGTCGTCATTCACCGCGATTTCGGCCGGCGCCATCGCGCGGAAGCGGCGCTGCGCGCAAGCGAGGAAAGCCTTGCCGCCACGCTGCGCTCGATCGGTGACGCGGTGCTGGCGACCGACACCGAGGGGCGCATCACCCGGCTGAACCCGGTGGCGGAGCGGCTTACCGGCTGGCCCATCGCCGAGGCGCGGGGCCGGCTTGTCGACGAGGTGTTCCGGATCGTCAACGAGCAGACGCGCGTACCCGCCGTCGTGCCGGTGGCAAAGGTACTCGCGACCGGCGAGCTCCAGGGCCTTGCCAACCACACCGTGCTCATCGCGCGCGACGGCACCGAGCACCCGATCGCCGACAGCGCGGCGCCGATCCGTGACTCGACGGGCGCAATCGCCGGCGTCGTGCTGGTATTCCGCGACGTCACTCAGGAGCGTGTGGCGGCACGGGCCC
>CAYZDW010000011.1:0-2777 GCA_964477175.1 uncultured Steroidobacteraceae bacterium
TGCTGGCAGGGGTCGCCTTCGGCAAGGTCGAGAGCGTGAGCTACCAGGGCTCGGGCGGCGCCGACATCCAGATGTGGGTCGTCTACCCGCCCGGCTTCGATCCCGGAAAGAAATATCCGCTATACCTGCTGCTACACGGCGGCCCACACAACGGCGTTACCGACGCCTGGACTTTCCGCTGGAATGCCCAGGTTTTCGCGGGCTGGGGTTACGTCGTCGCCTGGCACAATTTCCACGGCTCCAGCGGCTTTGGCCAGGCTTTCACCGACGCCATCAACCCGGACCAGATCACCAAGCCCTATCAGGACACGATCCGCGCTGCGGAATGGTTCACGTCGCAGCCGTGGATCGATCGCGATCGCATGATCGCGGGCGGTGGCAGCTATGGCGGCTTCCTGGCAGCGACCTTGCTCGGCCGGCCGCATCCATTCAAGGCGCTGGTCGCGCACGCGATCGGTGGCCGCGGGCCTCACTAGCCGGGCGCTGGACGAGACCGTTCGCGACACGCTCGCCTGGCACGCGACCCGCCCCGCCGAGCGCCAGGCGCAACTGCGCTCCGGGCTGTCGCCCGAGCAGGAGTCCCGGCTGCTTGCGGCCTGGAACGCGAGAAAACCCGCCTGACTCGTCGCCGCGGTTGTACCGCCCGCGATCGGCGGTAAGATGCCCCGGTCAGGCCGGTTTCGGGGGAGGCCACATGCGCACGGTCAGGCAACTGCTCGACGGCAAGCCTTCCGGGGTTCACACCGTGGACGCCGAGGATCCGGTCCGCGCCGCGATCCAACTCATGGCCGATCATTTCGTCGGCGCACTGCCGGTGTTGAGCGGCGGGCGGTTGGTCGGCATCGTCTCGGAGCGCGATTACGCGCGCAAGGTCGTGCTCATGGGCCGCAACTCCACCGAAACGACGGTCGGCACGATCATGAGCGCCCCGGTCATCCAGGTCGGGCCGCAGAACTCCGTCAATGACTGCATGATGCTGATGACCGACAAGCGCATCCGCCACCTGCCGGTGGTCGAGAATGGCGAGTTGATAGGCGTGATCTCGATCGGCGACTGCGTCAAGGCCGTCATCGACGAGCAGCGCCACGAGATCGAGGACCTCCGGCGCTACATCGCCGGCTGAGCTTTACCAGCTCCCGGTATTCGGCATCGACACCCAGGGCTCACGGGAGGGCAATGCTGCGCCTTTCTGCAGCAATTCGATCGAGACATTGTCGGGAGAGCGCATGAAAGCCATGTGCCCGTCGCGCGGCGGCCGGTTGATCGTGATGCCAGAGGCCAAGAGCTTCGCGCACAGCGCGTAGATGTCATCGACCTCGTAAGCGAGATGGCCGAAGGCGCGGCCCATCGTGTATTGCTCCGGATCCCAGTTCCAGGTCAGCTCGACCTGCGCCTGATCGTCGCCCGGCGCCGCCAGGAACACGAGCGTGAAGCGCCCGCGCTCGTTGGCGTGGCGGCGCAGTTCCACCAGCCCGAGCTGCTTGCAGTAGAAATCGAGCGAACGGTCGAGGTCGGTGACCCGGACCATCGTGTGCAGGTATTTCATGACCGGAAACCTAGCACAAACGCCCTTCAGGCGAAGCCGGCCACTAGCCCCGCCAGCGCGCCGCCCGCAATGACCCACAGGACGTCGACGTGGGTCCTTTCCAGCAGAATGAGCGCAACCGCCGCGATCACGAGCGCCGGCCAGTGCGGCGCCTCGATGCCGGCGGGGAAGATCGCGGTGCCGGCGAAAACGACGGCGAGATTCGCAATCACGCCCACGACCGCCGCCGTGATGCCCGCGAGTGCGCCCGCGAGACGCGGGTTCGCCGTCAGGCGCTCGACGTAGGGCGCACCGACCAGGATGAACACGAAGGAGGGCAGGAAGGTCGCCCAGGATGCGAGGAGCGCAGTCGTCGTCGCGGTCGCCGCCGGGCCCGCCACGCCGGGCGCGTTCCAGCCCGCCATGAAGCCCACGAATTGCAGCACGATGATGAGCGGGCCTGGCGTCGTCTCGGCGAGCGCGAGCCCGGCAACCGTCTCCGCCTGCGTGAGCCAGCCGTAGACCTCGACCGCCTGCTGGCCTACGTAGGCGAGTACCGCATAGGCGCCGCCGAAAGTCACGAGCGCCGCGGTCGTGAAGAATCCGTAGACCTGCGAATAGAGCGAATCCGGCCCGGTCGCCGCCAGCAGTACGACGGCGGGCAGCGCCCACAGCGAAACGCCGATGACCAGGCTGCGCCAGGGAAAGTTCATGGCGGTCGCGACAGCCGGCGGCGCGGGCTCGCGGCGCATCATCCCGCCCAGCAGCGCGGCCGCGAGCAGCAGCAGCGGAAATGGCGCGAGATTCCAGGCCATCACCGCAAACGCCGCGAGCGCGATCAGCCAGTGCTCCCTGGCGGAAAGCGCGCGGCGCGCGACCCGGATCAGCGCATGCACGACGAGTGCGACGACTGTCGCCTGGAGTCCAAAGAGCAGCGCGGCGATCGCCGGCACTTTGCCGTAGATCGCGTAGGCGAACGACAGGCCGAGCAGCAGCACGATCGCCGGGACGATGAAGCACAGGCCCGCGACGAGGCCACCCATGACGCCGTGCAGTCGCCACCCGAGATAGATCGCGAGCTGCAACGCCTCGGGGCCCGGCAGCAGCATGCAGAAATTAAGAGCGTTCATGAACGGCGGCTCGGCGAGCCAGCGCCGTCGCTCGACGACCTCGCGGTACATGATCGCGATCTGCCCGGCCGGCCCCCCGAATGAGATGAAGCCGAGCTTCAGCCAGAACAGGAAGGCCTCGC
>CAYZDW010000012.1:0-2766 GCA_964477175.1 uncultured Steroidobacteraceae bacterium
ACGATCGCGTCGACCGGGCAGGCCTCCTCGCAAAAGCCGCAGTAGATGCACTTGAACAGGTCGATGTCGTAGCGCGTCGTGCGCCGCGTGCCATCGGCGCCGACATCCGATTCGATGGTGATCGCGAGCGCCGGGCAGACCGCCTCGCAGAGCTTGCAGGCGATGCAGCGCTCCTGCCCGTTCGGGTAGCGGCGCAGCGCGTGCAGCCCGCGGAATCGCGGCGACTGCGGCGTCTTTTCCTCAGGGTAGTGCAAGGTGATTTTGCGGCGGAACAGGTTGCGCAGCGTGACCGACAGCCCGATCAGGAGTTCGGTCAGGAACAATGTGCGGAAGATGGATCCAATGCGTTTCATCTTCGCCTCAATTCGCCCACGGGCCGATATGAAGCCAGGCCAGCACGGTCTCGACCGCGATCCAGACCAGCGTCACCGGAATGAGCAGCTTCCAGCCGAGGCGCATGATCTGGTCGTAGCGATAGCGCGGGAAGGTCGCACGCACCCAGATGAACACAAACAGGAAGAAGCAGGTCTTCAGGAACAGCCAGTAGAATCCGGGCTGCGCGATGAACCAGTCGTCCGGCAGGTAACCCTGGAACGGCGACAGCCAGCCGCCAAAAAAGAACACCGAGCACAGCGCCGACACCAGGATCATGTTCGCGTACTCGGGCAGCGCGAACAGCGAGGCAAACGCGGCGCCCGAGTACTCGACGTGGTAACCGGCGACGATCTCCGACTCGCCCTCGGCGACGTCGAAGGGCGCGCGGTTGGTCTCCGCGAGGCCCGAGACGAAATAGACGATGAACAGCGGGAACAGCCAGAACCAGTTCCAGCTGCCGAAACCGCCCTGCTGGGCGCGCACGATTTCGCCGAGATTGAGGCTGCCAGCCGCCATCAGCACGCCGACCAGCGCGAAGCCCATCGGGATCTCGTAGGCGACCATCTGCGCGGCCGAGCGCATCGCGCCGAGGAAGGCGTACTTGGAATTGCTGGCCCAGCCGGCCAGGATCACGCCGTAGACGCCCATCGAGGTCAGCGCCAGTACGTAGAGCAGCCCAGCATTGACGTCGGCCAGTACGAACTCGGGCGAGAATGGCACGACTGCCCAGGTCGCGAGCGCCGGCACCAGCACGATCAGCGGCGCAATCAGGAACAGCAGGCGCGACGAAGCGGCCGGTACGATCATTTCCTTGAACAGCAGTTTGACGACGTCGGCGAAAGGCTGCGCGAAGCCGCGCAGCATCCTCAGGCCGAAGAAGGTGACGCGATTCGGCCCGAGGCGCAGCTGCATGTATCCGATCACCTTTCGCTCGGCGAGCGTCAACAGTGCCACCGCGATGATGACCGACAGCATCACGCCGATGACCTGCAGCGTCACGACGATTGCTGCCTGCAGCTCCGGCGCGATTTCGTTCCACTGCGTGATGATCCACTCCATGCCGTTCAGCCCGCGACCGCCGCGGCCTGCCCCGCACGTGTCATCTGCAGCGCCGCCGCGCGGCGCACGATCGCATCGACTTGATAGATCGGAAGCTCGGTCGTCGTCCCGCCACGTCCCGCATCGATCGCGCGCCTGCCACGGAAGCTGCCGTCATACGTGATCTTGCCGGCGAGACCCCGGAGCTCTTCGAGGACTTCGGCCGAACTCTCGTGGTCGAAACCGTCGAGACCGAGCAGGTTGCCGAGCACGCGCAGGATCTTCCAGCCGGGCCGCGCCTCCCCGACTGGCCGTGCGCAGCCGCGAAACTCCTGCCAGCGCCCTTCGACATTGACGTAGCTGCCGGAGGTTTCGGCGAATGTTCCCATTGGCAGCAGGATCTGCGCGAAAGACATCAACGAACCGCTGGCATAGGGGGTGATGGCGACCAGCTGTGGGCAGGCTTCCAGCCGGCCGACCGTCTCGCGCGCTCCCAGGTCGTGCTCGGGCTCGATTCCGCCGAATAGCAGGCAGGCGGCTAGCGGCGTCTCGAGCATCTGGCGCACCTGCAATCCGGGCTGCGGATCCGGCCGACCGCCCGGCAGGCGGTGCGGCAGCGCGCCCGCGAGCGCGGCGCCCGCGGCATTGCCGCCATCCGGCAGGTAGCCTAGTGTCGCGCCGGTCAGCGTCGCGAGAGCCGCGGCAGCGGCACGCAGGTCGGCATAGCGGGTGTGCCGCATCGCGACACCTCCGAGCACGATCACGCCGCGCCCCGCGGCCAGCGAATCGACGATCTCACGCTGCGCGTCCGAAGGCGTAGCGGACGCCACGAGCGCGGTGACACCCTCCGGCGCCGGCCTGGCACTGCGGGCGACCGCGGCCTGCAGCAGGCCCGCGAACTCGCCCAGCAGGTCACCGGCCTGTGCAACGATCTGGCGGGTCACGGGGAAATGACATTCCTGCGGTGCGGTCGCGAGCAGGCTCACTCGCGCGCCGCGTAGCGCCGCCTTGCGCACCCGATGCGCGACGATCGGCGCCTCCTGGCGCAGGTGGCAACCGGCCAGCAGCAGCCCGTCCAGCATCTCGATGTCGCGCAGCGCAAGGCCGAGCCCCGGGTAGGCCGGGTCGTGCTCCTGGTCGGCGAAATCCTGCTGGCGGAGCCGCGTGTCCACATTGTGCGAGCCGAGGCCACGCGCCAGTCGCGCGAGCAGGAACAGCTCTTCCGTCGTCGCACCCGGCGAACCGAGGAAGCCGATCCTGCCGGCACCGCCCTGCCGCGCGACCTCCTTGAGGGCATCGGCGGTCGCAGCGAGCGCGACATCCCAGGACACGCCGCGCCAGCGGCCTTCGACG
>CAYZDW010000013.1:0-4429 GCA_964477175.1 uncultured Steroidobacteraceae bacterium
CCGGCGTTGCCATCGGACCGATCGGGATGAAACTGCGGCCCCGACCAGCCGTTCCTGACCACCTGCCAGTCATAGGCAGCCGGCGCGGTGTCGTGGATGATGATCGCCGCCGCCGCGCCCTGGCGCGCCGCTTCCTCGAACTTGTAGGTCCAGCGCCCGTGGTAGGTCATCGCCTTGCCGCGGAACAGTGCCGCCTCGCCGGTCACGAATCCCGGATCGTTGACCAGGATCAGCGCCGTCTTGCCGCGCATGTCGATGCCGGCATAGTCGTTCCAGCCGTACTCGGGCGCGACGATGCCGTAGCCGACGAACACGACCTCGCTGTTCGTGATCGAGGACTCCGGCTGGACACGCCGCGTGCCGATGACCATGTCGTCGCCGAAGGCCAGCTTCATGCCGCCGGCACCTTTTGCGAATGACAACTGCGGGTCGGTGGCCGTGATTTCGACGAGCGCCACGTCCTGGCGGAAACTGCCGCCGGCGGCGGGTTGCAATCCCAGTTCCAGGAACTGCTTTTCCAGGTACTCGATGGTGCGCCGTTCGCCGGGCGTGCCGGGCCCGCGGCCTTCCAGTTCGTCGGCGGAGATGCTTTCCAGCTGGCCACGATAGGCCGCCTCGGTGATCGCTCCGGAGGCTTTCTTGAGATCCTTGTCGGACGCGTTGCCGCTCGTGAACACGAGCGTTGCGGCCGTCACCGCGAACAGAATCGTCATTGGTCGGTCGAATCGCATCATGCCGCCCTCTTCCCTCGAGTTTCGACCCGGATCAACCGCCGCCTTCCGGCCAATAAAACCAGCCCAGCAATGCCAGCGCGAGCCACATGGCGGCCTGCGCATACCAGCGCCAGGGTCGTCGCCGCTGCAGGCCGGCGAACGCAGCCCCTGCGATGCCGGCAAGCAATGCGAAAAGACCCGCCGTGGCCAGCAGCGTGGGATATTCCGTGCCGATCGCCGGCTGCGCGCCGGCCGAAAAGGCGAATATGACAACCACCATCGTGAGCACGAGGGCGATCGAAACGGCAGAACCCAGCACGACGCCGGTCAGGAAGCCCAGTGGTCCCATCGGATTTACCCCCAGCAGGGGCGTGACGCCGGTACTTGCTACGGCGGCGCAGCGCCTCTAGCCTCTTAACCTGGGTGCAGCCCACCGGGGGCCGCACGAGGCAGTTTACCAGCCCATGACGTCACGGATTGCCAAGGCCGTCGGACCCCGCCTCCGCCAGCTGTTGCTGGCGGCGCTGCTGGTCACGGCCGTCATTGCGCTGGCCGGCTCCGGGGCGCACCGCGCCGTGCCGGTCGCCCCGGCGCTCGCGTCATCCGGGGACCTGGCTGCGAGCGAGCGCCACCGGCGCGTCATGCGCCTGGTCGCCGAGGTGGTCGAACGGCAGCACTACCGGCAGGCCGAGCTGGACGACGACTTGTCCACGCAGATCTACGAGCGTTATCTCGACGCGCTGGACGGCAGCCGCAGTTATCTGCTCGCCTCGGATATCGCCGAATTCGAGCGGCTGCGCTACCAGCTCGACGAGGCGATCAGGAATGCCGACGCCACGCCCGCCTTCGAGATCTTCACGCGTTACCGGCAACGAAACCGCGAAGTGCTGCGCCACGCGATCGCGCTCCTCGACACGGAACCGGATTTCAAGCTCGACGAGAGCTTCCGCTTCGACCGCAGCGACGAGGGCTGGCCGGCGTCGGAGGACGAACTCAAGGAATTGTGGCGCAAGCGAGTCAAGAACGACGCACTGTCGCTCGTGCTGGCTGGCAAGGCCTGGGCCGAGTCGCGCGATATCCTGCGCAAGCGTTACGAGCGCGTCGCCAAGCGCATTGAGCAGGTGACCGCAGACGACGTATTCGAGACCTTCATGAATGCGTATTCGCACGTCTACGATCCGCATTCCAACTACCTGTCGCCGCGCAATTCCGAGGAATACAACATCGCCATGAGCCTCTCCTACGAGGGCATCGGCGCATCGCTGCAGCTGGTCGACGATCACGTGACGATCATGAACGTGCTGCCGGGCGGGCCGGCCGCGGCCTCCGCGCAGCTCAAGGCCGGCGACCGGATCACCGCCGTCGGCCAGGGCAACGAAGGACCGCTGACCGATGTCGTCGGCTGGCGCCTGGACGATGTCGTGCAGCTCATTCGCGGGCCGGTCAAGACCGTGGTCCGGCTGCAGATCCTGGCGGGCGGCGCGAATCCCGGCTCGCAGGAGACACTCCTCGTGCTGACCCGCAACAAGGTCACGCTCGAGGCCCAGGCGGCTCAGAAAGAGGTCCATCGGATCCGCCGCGGGGAACGCGAATTCCGGATCGGCGTCATCGAGGTGCCAAGTTTTTACCAGGATTTCCAGGCCCGGGTCGCCGGTGACGAGGAATTTCGTAGCACGACACGCGACGTGCGCCGCCTGATCGAAGAACTGCGCGTCGAGGGCATCGACTCGCTGGTGATCGATCTGCGGGACAACGGCGGCGGCCACCTGTCCGAGGCGACCGGGCTCGTGGGCCTGTTCGTCGAGCGCGGACCGGTCGTGCAGTTGCGGGAGACGAGCGGCCGCATCGAGGTGCTGGACGACCCGGAACCCGGCGTCGCCTGGGAGGGCCCGCTGGTCGTGCTGGTCAACCGCGCGAGCGCCTCTGCATCGGAAATCTTTGCGGGCGCCATCCAGGACTACCACCGCGGCTTCGTGGTCGGGCAGCAGACCTATGGCAAGGGATCGGTCCAGAACCTCTACCCGCTCGATCGTTACGCGCTCGGGCCGAAGGCCGGCTTCGGACAGCTGACCGTCACCATCGGCAAGTATTACCGCGTCACCGGCGACAGCACCCAGCATCGCGGCGTGGAGCCCGACATCACGCTGCCGTCGCTACTCAGCACCGCCGACGTCGGCGAGAGCACCCGCGACAGTGCGTTGCCCTGGGATCGGATCAACGCAGCCAAGTTCACGCCGGAGCAGACCGCGTTGCCGGTCCTGCCGTTGCTGTCGCGTGTCCACGAGGAGCGCGTCGCTCATAACCCCGACTTCGTCGCACTGCAGGGCGATGTCGAAGCACTGGAGCGGCTGCGCGTGCAGCGCGACGTTTCGCTGAATCTCGATAAGCGCCGCGCCGAGCGCGACGCTTTCAATGCCGAGCGTCTTGCGCGCGAGAATGCGCGGCGCGTGGCGCGTGGGCTGCCGCGGTTGCCAAGCATCGAGGCCCTCGACGAAGCCGAGGCGCCGGACACCGTGCTCGATGAAGCCGTCGAAATCGCCGTCGACGCGGTTCAGTTGCCGAGGCCGCAAGAGCCTGCTCGCCTGACCTGACGCTAACGACACGAATCAGCTCTTCTACTTTTAAATTCAACGACTTGAGCGTTGTTGGCTTCTTTGCTGTTATACTTGACTACAACACTAAATGACCGTAGCATAGCCTACAATTGAACGGGAGGAGCCCGACCGTGACCCGCAGCAATTGCAGGATCGAGACCGACGTCACACAACCCATGCGCCTCTGGCTGACGGTGCTCGTGCTCGCCGCGGCTCTCGCGCTTGCGGCCTGCGGCCAGGCCAACGGCGACAGCGCCGGCAAGGACGGCAAGGATGCCAAGGACGAGGTGCCTGCGGTGCCCGTCGAAGTTGCCGCGACACGCCGCGCCGAGATGGCGGCGGTCTACACCGGCACGGCGCCGATCGAATCCGAGCGCAAGGCCTTCGTGATGCCGAAGGTCAAGGGCGAGATCCGCCAGGTCCTCGCCGACGAGGGCCAGCGCGTCCGCGAGGGCCAGACCCTCGCGCGCCTCGATGGCGACCAGCTGCGCCTCGAGGTCGCGCTCGCCGAGGCGACGATGCGCAAGCTCGAGCGTGACTACGCGCGCAATACCGAGCTTCAGACCAAGGGCCTGGTCAGCGCTCTCTCGATCGACAACCTCAAGTACGAACTCGAAGCAGCCAAGGCATCCTGGGAGTTGGCGCGGCTGCAGTTTTCCTACACCGACATCCGCTCGCCGATCGGCGGCACCGTTACGCAGCGCCTCGACGTCGTCAAGGTCGGCAATACCGTCACTCCGGTGGGCGGCGTCATCGAAAGTGCCGACAGCGCGCTGTTCGTCGTCGAGGACCTGGACACGCTGATGCTGCGCATCAACGTTCCGGAGCGCGAGCTGGCCAAACTCTCAGTGGGCCAGGTCGCCGAGCTCGGTTTCGATGCCGTTCCCGGCCGGGCGTTTGCCGGCAAAGTTGCCCTGATCAGTCCCTATGTGGACGCGGGGACGGCGACATTCGGCGTGCGAATCCGTGTCACGGATACCGGCGGCTTGCTGCGTCCGGGCATGTTCGCCCGCGTCGCAATCGTTTATGAGCGCAAGCTGGATGCCCTGCAGATTCCGCGCACGGCGCTGCTGGATGGCGACGGCCCGCCCAAGGTCTTCGTTGTGAAGGACGGCAAAGCTG
>CAYZDW010000014.1:0-2927 GCA_964477175.1 uncultured Steroidobacteraceae bacterium
AAGCGTACAAGCAGAAAAGCAAGACAACGCGCGGTGGGTCATTTCGCTCCACCTGGAAGAAAAGTCGGTAAGTTATGGCCGCGCCAAACTGGAAGAGGGAAGTAAATATGGCAAGACAAAGTAAAGACGGAAAATGTACAAGTTTCAAGTTAAACTACTTCCACTCAGGGCATAATGTAGGGGCAAATAGTTTTAATGAGTCATTTTGCGCCGCAAAAATCATCAGGAGTTCGGACGCGACGCCGACCGGCTCGTCGCGTGGCTGCAGTACGAGCGCGCGCAGGGCTTCCGCAAGCGGCGTGCCGCCCGGCTCGCGCGTCATCAGCGGATCGATCCCGCGGCCCTGCAAATGCATGGCAGCGTGCGCGAGCTGCGTCGACTTGCCGACGCCCTCGATGCCCTCGAATGTGATGAAGCGGCCGCGCACCGATTCAGCGTACCTGAAGGCCGCTGCCGCCGCGCAGGTTGGCCAGGTGGCGCGCGACATTGGCGTTGTGCGCGATCAGCGAGCTCGCGAAGAAGTGTCGGCCGTCGCCCCTGCCGGTCGCGACGAAATACAGCGCGTCCGTAGCCGCGGGCCGCGCCGCGGCCTCAAGAGCCGCGCGCCCAGGGAGCGCGATCGGTGTCGGCGGCAAGCCGGCGCGCGTGTAGCTGTTGTAGGGACTGTCGGTCACAAGATCGCGGCGGCGCAGATTGCCGTCGAAGGCCTCGCCAAGCCCGTAGATGACCGACGGATCGGTTTGCAGCCGCATGCCCTTGCGCAGGCGATTGACGAACACGCCGGCGATCAGCGGACGCTCGTCGGGCGCCCCGGTCTCCTTCTCGACCAGCGAGGCCAGTATCAGGACCTCGTAAGGTGACTTCACTGGCAACCCCGGACGGCGGCGTTTCCATGCGGCCGCAAGCTCCTGCTCGAGCCGGATCTGGGCCTGTTGCAACAGTTCGCGGTCGGTCGTCCCGCGCGGGAAGCGATAGGTATCGGGAAAGAACAGGCCCTCGGGATGACGGCCTGCAAGGCCGAGGCGCTCCATCAATTTCTCCGGCGGCAATCCGGCGAACTCGACGACGACGACTGGATGCGCCTGGATGGCCGCAAGCGCCTGCCTGAACGTCCAGCCCTCCGGGATGGTCAGCGTATGCAGGAGGACTCTGCCTGCGACGAACTGTCGCAGGAGCTGCGCCGGCGTCGTCCCCGGCTGCAGCAGGTACTCGCCGGCTTTGATGCGTGTCGCGCCGCCGGTGCGCTTCCCGTGCCGGATCCAGATCGTCGGCTGGTCCAGCCACCCGGCCTGCTCGAGCGCATCCGCGATTACGCGGAGCGATGCACCGGCCGGCACCTGGAACACGACTGGCTGCCGCAATGCCGGCAGCGGTGTCTCGAGCCAGATCTCCTCGTATTGGCGCAGGCCCAGCCAGGCGACGACGGCCAGGATTGCGAGGAGCGCAATACCGATGCGCGGGCGGCTCACCGGATCCCTTCCAACCAGGTCTTGAATCGCGCAGCGAGACTGCCAGCCGGCACCTGCCTCCCCGCGAGTTCGCGCACCGGCCAGGCGCCGATGAGCGCGTTCGTCATGAGCAATTCGGAGGCAGTCTCGAGTTCCTCCGGCCGCAAGCTGCGTTCGACGGCCGGGCTTGCGTTCCTGGCAGCCCAGGCGCAGAGCGCACGGCGCATGACGCCGGCGACACCGCATTGATCGAGCGGCGGCGTCACGAGCTGCCCCTCGACGACCGCGAACAGGTTGCTCTGCGTGCCTGAGATCACCCGTCCCAGATCGTCCAGCATCAGCCCCTCGGCAATGCGCTCATCGTCCCACTCGGCGCGCGCCAGCACCTGCTCGAGACGGTTCAGGTGCTTGATACCGGCGAGCCCCGGATTCCGCGCCAGGCGTGTCCGGCAGAACCGCAGGCAGACGCCCTCGGTCCAGGCCGATGCCGGCCAGGCCGGCCATTCGAATCCGGCCGCAATGCAGGTCGGCTCCGCGGTTGCTTGCGGTCGATAACCCCGGCCGCCGGGGCCGCGCGTCAGGATCAGTTTGACGACGCCCCGGCCCCCGGGCCAGGCAGCGGCGATCTGCCCACGCAGCTCGCCCTCATCCGGCAGCCGCAGCGCGAGCCGCCGGGCACCCTCGGCGAGACGCTCCAGGTGCCATTCGATGAATCTGGCGCGGCCATCCTGGACCGCCATGGTCTCGAACAGGCCATCGCCATACTGCAGCCCGCGATCGAGAGGGTCCAGCCGTCCGCCTGCACGGCCGTTGACGAGCACCGGCATCAGCCGGCGCTCCCGAGCGCACGCAACACGCCGCGCGCCTTGGCACGGGTCTCGTCGAGTTCGTGCATCGGATCCGAGTCGGCCACGATGCCGGCGCCGGCGCGCAGCTCGACCTCCCCGTCCTGCACGGTCATGGTCCGGATCAGGATGTTGAGGTCGAGACTGCCGTCCAGTGCGAGGTAACCCATCGCGCCCGTGTACGCGCCGCGGCCCGTGCCTTCCAGGTCGCCGATCAACTGCATGCAGCGGACCTTGGGACAGCCCGTGATCGTTCCGCCGGGGAACAACGCGCGGATGACGCCACCTGGCGTGACATCGGCGCGCAGCCGGCCGCAGACATTCGAGACGATGTGATGCACGTGCGCATAGCTCTCGACCGCCATGAATTCGTCCACCTGCACGCTGCCGGGTTCGCAGATCCTGCCGAGGTCATTGCGCTCGAGGTCGATCAGCATGACGTGCTCCGCGCGCTCCTTGGCGCTCGCGGTCAGCGCGGCGATGGATGCCGCGTCGCTCGCCGCGAGCCGCGGCCGGGTGCCCGCGATCGGTCGCGTATCGATGCGCCGGCCGCGAACGCGCACCAGGCGTTCCGGTGAACTGGACAGGATGGCGAGGTCACCGAACTGCGCGATACCGGAAAATGCACCAGGAT
>CAYZDW010000015.1:0-3397 GCA_964477175.1 uncultured Steroidobacteraceae bacterium
TAGGCAAACGACTCCCTGCGCCCGTTGCCCGTGGGCGCCATCCCCATGAGGCGGGCGTTCAGGCGATCCTGCATGTAGCCCACGAGCATTCCCTTCTCGATCAGGACATTCCGGTCCGTCGGGGTTCCCTCGTCGTCCACGTTGAGGGAGCCGCGCCGGTTCGGGATCGTCCCGTCGTCCACCACCGTCACCAGCTCCGAGGCCACTTTCTGGCCCATCCGGCCGGAGAAGGCGGAGACCTTCTTCCGGTTGAAGTCGCCCTCGAGACCGTGGCCGATCGCCTCGTGCAGCAGCACGCCCGGCCAGCCCGGGCCGAGCACGACCGTCATCGTGCCGGCCGGCGCCGGCACCGAGTCGAGATTGACGGTGGCCTGCCGCACGGCCTCGCGCGCGAGTCGCATGGGGCGGTCACCCGCGATGAAGTCCAGCAGCGAATGGCGCCCGCCGGTGCCCGCATAGCCCTGCTCGCGGCGGCCGTTCTGCTCGACGATGACCGAGACGTTCATGCGCACGAGTGGCCGCACGTCCGCGGCCAGCGTCCCATCGCTCGCGGCGACCAGCACGACCTCGTGCACGGCGGCAAGACTCGCGACCACCTGCTTGACGCGCGGATCGAGCGCGCGCGCATTGCGGTCGAGCTGGGTCAGGAGTGCGACCTTGTCGGCGTCGGCCATCGAGGCGATCGGATCCTCCGTCAGGTACAGCCGGTGCGCCGCCGTGGCCTTCCAGGCCTGCACTTGGCCATTGCCTCCCTCGCGCGCGATCGCGCGCGCCGCGCGCGCCGCTTCCAGCAAGGCGGCGGGCACCACCTCATCGGAATAGGCAAAGCCTGTGCGCTCGCCCGCCATCGCGCGCACGCCGACACCCTGCTCGATGCCGTGGCTGCCTTCCTTGACGATGCCGTCCTCGAGCGCCCAATGCTCCTCACGCGCGAGCTGGAAATAGAGATCACCCGAATCCACCGCGGCGCCCAGCAGTGAGCCAAGCACCTGCTCCAGGCGCCCCTCGTCAAGACCTGACGGCGCCAATATCAGATCGCGCGCACGCTGCATTGCGTCCATGCTCACCCGACGATCCGATGGGCCAGCGCCGGGAAGCTCTGGCGCGTCGCCGCCTGCCTCTCGCGGTCGAGTGGAGCGAGCACGACGCCGCTGCCGCGCGGCAGGCGCTTGAGGACCCGGCCCCAGTAGTCGGCGATCAGGCTGTCACCATAGGTTTCGCGGCCGTTGTCATGGATGCCGGTCTGCGCCGCGGCGATCACGAATGACAGGTCTTCGATGGCCCGGGCCCGCAGCAGGACTTCCCAATGTGCACGGCCGGTCGGGCTGGTGAATGCGGATGGCACGCTGAAGATCTCGGCTCCCTCGGAGACCAGGCGGCGGTACAGCTCGGGGAAGCGCAGATCGTAGCACACGGTCAGTCCGAGCCGGCCCGCCGGCGTATCGACCGTGACGGGTTGCGCGCCCGGCAGCGCGTTGGTTGATTCCCGGTAGCCTTCGCGACCGTCCGGCAGATCGACGTCGAACAGGTGGATCTTGTCATAGCGCGCAACGCGCCGGCCCCCGGCATCGTAGACGAGGCAGGCATTCGCCGGCCGCGCCTCGCCGGGAACGGCGATCGGCTGCGTGCCGGCGACGATCCAAAGCCCGAGTTCGCGCGCCATGGCAGCAACCGCGCCTTGCACCGGGCCTTCGCCGTCCGTTTCCACGACCTCGCGACGCTCGGCTTCGGTGCGTCCCATGAAGGAGAAATTCTCCGGCAGCACCGCAAGGCAGGCGCCGCCTTCGCGAGCCTGCTGCAGCAACCGCCGCGCGGCATCGAGATTCCTGGCGACATTTGCGACCGAGGTCATCTGTACCGCGGCGACGATGGGCTGGGTCATGGCAATTCTTGCGCGCTCCCCGATTCGCCGGCACGCAACGGTGTGGCGGTCTGCTGGCTGTCTTTCATCTCACGTGCATCGATTCGCCGCACCTGCGGATCGTCCCAGCTGCCCGTGATGCGATAGTAACCGCGCGTGGCGCCCTGTAGCGGTCCCTTGAAGATCCGCGAGAACAGCAAGAGCGCCGCACCGACTGCCGGGCCGCCGGCCAGGGCTCCGGCCACGCCCAGCGACGCGCCGAGCTGGCCCGTGACGACCGCGGTCTGGTCGTAGGTCTGGTGGCGCAGGCTGGTGCGACCGGCCAGGCCGATTTCCGCAGCCGAGCCGCGCAGCGTCAGGTTGTCCGTGTAGGCCTCGCCGTCGGTCAGCTGGAACGTCCCGCGCAGCGTGTCGAAAGCCAGGCCATCGCCGGTCAGGTCGCCGAAGTCGAGCGCGAGCCGGCGCGGCAGGTGCGAGAGACTCATCAGCCCCAGTACCCGACCGGCACCGGGTTCGACCGACGTCAGGCGCCCGTTCTCGGCGGCCATCTCCAGACGCCCGGAAAGGCGCTCGATCGCGCTAGCTTCCGGGGGGCCGGGCCAGCTCAGGTTGGCGGACAGGCGGCCATGCCGGCCGGCTACCAACGAACCGAGTTGCATCGCATTCATGAAGGCGAGCACGTTCGTGCTCTCGACTTCGAATTCGAGCCGGCATTCAGCGCCCGCCTCGCGCACCAGCCAGCTGCCGCGGCCCTTTGCCGAGAAAGCTGCGTGCGTCATCGTGAACTGATTGAGCGTCATGCCGGCCGTGCCGCGCGCAAGCTCGGCCTGCAGATGCCCGTAGCGGCGGCCGTCGAATACCAGGTCGCGCACATCGACACGAATCGCCGGCAGCCGGCGCGGATCGGGCTCGCCCTCGCCGCCGCGCACGGCCTCGCCAAAATGCAGCCGATCGAGGTCCAGCACCATCGGCACCTCGCCGGGGAAAGTGTGCGGCACGACGAGGTGGCCGCTCGCACCATTCGAATTCACATCGATTTCCCAGGCGCGGTTGCCGGGCCGCAGGCGGCCACTGGCATTGGCGAATTCGTAGCCTAGCACTTCGAGGCGCTGAATCGACAGGTCGGCGCCACCCAGCCATTCGTGCAGCGGACGTCCGCGCGGCTGGTCCCATTTCAACTCGAGCAGGTCCGAGAGGCTCGCGGACTCCAGACGGCCGCTGAGCCACAGGCCCGCAGCACGTGGCAGCGTGGTGGGTGCGCTGGCGCCGAAGTTCAGGATGCCGCGCTCGACCGGCGGATCCTCCGGCGTGCTGCGCCATTGCAACAATGCATGCACTTCGCGGCCGAGTTGCGCCTGGATCCGCGGACCTGCTTCGCCGCCGTAGCTCGCGGTGATCGTCAGGGGGCGCGCGGCATCGGCGGTTTTCGCGAATGGCTCCGGCAATTTCGACGCGAATCCGCGCAGGTCGCTGCTCATCCGCAGCGTGCCGCTCGCCGGGTCCTCCAGTTCGGCGCTGCCTTCGACCGTCAGGAAG
>CAYZDW010000016.1:0-3073 GCA_964477175.1 uncultured Steroidobacteraceae bacterium
ATCCGCGACGAAGGCGCCCAGCGCGCCCTGATCGATGAGTGGCAGGCAGACGCCGGGCTTGCGCTCGACACGGAATTCATGCGCGAACGCACGTATTACCCCCGGCTGTGCCTGATTCAGGTCGCCTCCGCCGACCGGCTGGCGCTGATCGATCCGCTCGCGATCGCGGATGCGGGCGCGCTAGTCGCGCCGCTCTCCGACCCACAAAGGCCGAAACTCCTGCACGCCGCACGCCAGGATGTCGAGGCACTGCTGCCGCTAACCGGCGTGCCGCTCGCACCGGTCTTCGACACGCAGCTGGCTGCGGCGCTGCTCGGGTTTCCCGCGCAAGTCGGCTACGGGGAACTCGTGCGCCAGTTGCTCGGCGTCGAATTGAGCAAGGGCCACGCGCGCACCGACTGGGCCCGACGCCCGCTGTCAGCGGAACAGCTTGCCTATGCCGCGGATGACGTGCGCTACCTGCCGGCGCTCGCGGCGCTGCTGGCTGAGCGCCTGGCCGCGGCCGGCCGCCGCGCCTGGATGGACGAGGAATCCGCGGCGCTCACCGATATTTCCCTGTATCGCGTCGAGCCCGCCGAGGCCTGGCGCCGCCTCAAGGGTCTCGAACGGCTGGAACCGGCGGTGCAGGGCGCGGTTCGCTCGCTCGCGCGCTGGCGCGAAGCGCGCGCGATGGAGCGCGACCTGCCTCGTGGCTGGGTGCTGCCCGATGCCGCGCTCTTCGACATCGCGCGTGCGCGGCCGCGTTCGCGCGTGGAATTGTCGCAACTCGGAAGCGTGCCGCGCGCGACCGCAGACCGCGCCGGAGACGAAATCCTCGCGGCGCTTTCCGAAGAGTCCGATGCCCCGGATGGCCCGGCCGTCGACGACGGGGGCCGGCCAGGACCCGATCAGTTGCGCCGGCTCAAGGCGATGCAGCAACGCCTGCTTGCGATCGCCGGCGAACTCGCCATCCAGCCGGAGGTGCTGGCGACGCGTCGCGATCTCACGGCGCTCCTGCGCGGCGAACGCGAGCTGCCGATCCTGACCGGCTGGCGGCGGACCATCGTCGGTGAGCCCCTGCTCGCGGCGCTGTGAGCGCCTAGCCGGGAACGAGCACCGCCCGCAACCGCGCGTAGACCTCGTCGAGACTGCCGCTCGCATCGACCCTGCGCAGCAGTCCCTGCCGTGCGTAGTGATCGATTAAAGGCTGGGTCCGCTCGCGATAGACCGCGAGCCGCTGGCGCACCGTCGCCTCATTGTCATCCGGGCGCTGGAACAGGTCGTGCGCCTGCCCGTTGCTGCATCGGTCGCCCGGCGCCGGTGGATTGGTCTCGATGTGGAATACGCGGCCGCAGCGGCGGCAGCTGCGCCGGCCGGCGACTCGCCTGAGCAGCACTTCCGGGTCGATTTCCATCAGCACGACGGCATCGAGCGGTGCACCGAGGTCTTTCAGCAATGCGGCGAGGCCGTCGGCCTGCGCCTGCGTGCGCGGAAAGCCGTCGAGGATGAAACCGCGAGCGGCGTCCGCCCGCGCAAGGCGCTCGTGAATGATGCCGAGCATGATGTCGTCGGCAACCAGGCCACCGGCCTGCATCACCAGATGTGCGGCGCGTCCGAGTTCCGTGCCCGCGGCCACTGCCTCGCGCAGCAGGTCGCCGGTGGACACTTGCGGCACGCCGTAGCTCGTCTGCAATCGCTGAGCTTGCGTGCCCTTGCCCGAACCGGGCGCGCCCAACAATACCAGCCTCATCCCAACGCACTCCGCGGGCCCGGGGCCCCTCGAGGGGCGCCCATCGTGCCCGCCGACCGGTAGCGCGTCAAACCGGCACGCCAGCATCGCAGTCTTGGCCGGCCAGCGTCCGGATCGGCTATCCTTCGCCCCCCACGGGGCGGCTGCGCCGCCCGGAAACACCGGATCGATACGATGGCGAGCACGACGAGAAGCAAACCCGCAGCACGCAACGCGCTATACGCGCAATCGGGCGGCGTGACCGCCGTCATCAACGCGACGGCCTGCGGCGTCATCGAGGCCTGCCGCCGGCACCGCGACCGGATCGGTCACCTGTACGCCGGGCACGACGGCATCGTCGGCGCGCTGACCGAGGACCTGATCGACATCGGCCGCGAGGACGCGGCCACGATCCGGGCGCTGCGCCACACGCCGTCGGGCGCATTCGGCTCGGCGCGCTACAAGCTCAAGGACCTCGAGCGCGACCGCGCGAAGTACGAGCGCCTGATCGAGGTGTTCCGCGCGCACGACATCGGCTATTTCTTTTACAACGGCGGCAACGACTCGATGGATACGGCGCTCAAGCTCTCGCAGCTGGGCGAGCAGATGGGCCATCACGTCGCCTGCATCGGCATACCGAAGACCGTCGACAACGACCTGCCGGTCACGGATTGCTGCCCGGGCTTCGGGTCGGTGGCCAAGTACGTCGCGGTGTCGACGCTCGAAGCCTCGCTCGACGTGGCGTCGATGGCCCGCACTTCGACCAAGGTCTTCATCCTCGAGGTCATGGGTCGTCACGCCGGCTGGATCGCCGCAGCCGGCGGGCTCGCTGCGCGCAAGAACGGCGACCCACCCCACGTCATCCTGTTCCCGGAAATCGCCTTCGACCGCGAGCGTTTTCTTGCGCGCGTGCGCGAAACCGTCGAGCGGAAAGGCTATTGCGTCATTGTCGCTTCCGAAGGCACGCGCGACGCCGAAGGCCGGTTCCTGTCGGACATGGGCACGCGCGACGCCTTGGGCCCCGTGCACCGCGGCGGCGTCGCGCCGACACTCGCGACGATGATCAAGGAGGTGCTCGGCTACAAGTACCACTGGGCGCTCGCCGACTATCTGCAGCGCTCCGCGCGGCATATCGCCTCGCGCGTGGATGTCGAGCAGGCCTACGCCGTCGGCCGCGCGGCGGTCGAGTTCGCGCTTGCGGGGAAAAATGCCGTGATGCCGGTGATCGTGCGCAAGTCCGCCAAGCCATATCGCTGGAGCATCGGGTCGGTGTCGATCGCTGCGGTCGCCAATCGGGAGAAGTTGGTGCCGAGGCACTACATCACGGCCGATGGCTTCGGCATCACCGCAGCCTGCCGCCGCTAT
>CAYZDW010000017.1:0-6907 GCA_964477175.1 uncultured Steroidobacteraceae bacterium
CGCTCAAGCTGGCTGATGGGGATGGGCGCAGCAGCCGAAGCGTTGCGCGCGACGGCTTGTGGCGTGCGCAGACCCCGCAGATGTTCCGGCATGGACCGTTGGTCCGGGCGCTGATCAGGGCCCTCGACGCGGGACGCGAGCCGACCGATGAGGCGGACGCGATGGAGGGCCTGGGCCTGCGGCCACGGCTGGTCGAGGGCTCGACGCTCAATATCAAGGTCACCCGACCCGCGGATCTCGCGCTCGCCAGGGCGGCGGTCCGCATGCTCAAGGAGGCGCTGTGAGAATCGGCAGTGGTCATGACCTGCATCGTTTCGGGCCCGGCGACCACGTCATGCTCGCTGGTGTGCGTATCGCCCACGACCGCGGTCTCGTCGCGCATTCGGACGGCGACGTGGTCCTGCATGCGTTGATGGACGCGCTCCTGGGTGCGGCAGGCGCCGGCGACATCGGCCAGCACTTTCCCGAGCACGATGCGCGCTACGCCGGCGCCGACAGCCGTGTACTGCTGCGCGAAGTGAGCGAGCTCGTCGCGTCGCGAGGTTTCGAAGTCGCCAACTGCGACATCACGGTGATCGCCGAGACGCCGCGCATCGCAGGGTACCGCGAGGCGATGTGCGCCAATATCGCGGCGGACCTGGCGCTGGAACGCGGCCGTGTCAATGTCAAGGCCACGACTGCGGAGGGCCTGGGCGCACTCGGCCGCGCGGAAGGCATCGCGGCTCATGCGGTCGTTCTGCTCCGGGAAGGCGATAGTGCCTGAAGATGCCCGGCTTTCCGCCTGGCACCGACTTGCCCTCGCATCCCCTTACGCGCACGGCGGCTGGGTTTCGAACCGGATGGCGGGACCGCGCATTTCCTGCTGCTGGTCGAGAAGCGCGATGCCAAGCGGTGCATCCGCATTCGCGCAAGCTGCGTCGCGGCGCGCTCGCAGCCAGAGGCAATCGCCGCGCGCGGTGCGCCGAACTACTTCGGCGCGGGTCTCACGGGCGAACGACGCGCGCTCGTCGTTCGCCCGGTGGAACTCGACTGGCAGGTCCGCGCGCAGGAACTCGAGATCGGCTTCGAATTGCCGCGCGGCGCCTTTGCGACGAGCCTGCTGCCCGAAGCCCTGGACGCAACGCTGCCTGATGCAGAATCCGATTGACGCGCTCAGGGTCCGAGCAGCACGTACAACGCGCCGGTACCGCCGTCGGGCCTTCGCGCCGAGCAGAAGGCCCGCACGGCGTCGTGACGACGCAGCCAGCGATTGACGGCGGCCTTGAGCACCGGCCCGCGATTGCCGGAGCCACGGCCCTTGCCGTGGATGATGCAGACGCAACGCAGGCCGCGCTGACTCGCGTCGGCCAGGAACCCGAGGATGGCGAGGCGCGCTTCGGCCTGGGTCATGCCGTGCAGGTCGAGCTCATCGCGGCGCGCATAGTTTCCGCGGCGCAGCCGCCGCAGGGTCGCTTCGGGGACCCCGGTGCGCCGATAGACCAGATCCTCTCCGGTCTCGACCTCGAGATCGGCTGCATCGAGACCGAGCGATTCCGCGAGAACGCGCGACTCGTCCGCGCGGCGCAAGACTGCGCGGGCGGGGACCCCGGTGCGCTGCGGCGCCGGCCGGGTCTGATGCAGCGGCCGCACGCCGCGCACCGCGGCGCGGAACAACTGTTTGTCCTCGTCTTTCATGTCTCTGCCCGCGGCGCGCCGGCCAGACCGCGGCCGCTTTCCAGTATAGTGCGGCCCGGTCGCCGGGCACGCGATGGGGATGTACAGGCCAGGCCGTGAAGATCCTGCTTTCGAATGATGACGGATACCGCGCCGAGGGCCTGCGCTGCCTGAAGGAGGCACTTGCGGAGGTCGCGCCGCTCACCCTGGTCGCGCCGGACCGCAATCGCAGCGGCGCCAGCCACTCACTGACCCTCGACGTGCCGTTGCGGGTTCAGCAGGCCGAGCCGGACACCTGGTACGTCATCAACGGGACGCCGACCGACTGCGTGCACCTGGCAATCACCGGCCTGTTCGAGCACGAATTCGACATGGTCGTGTCCGGCGTCAACGACGGCGCCAATCTCGGCGACGACGTGCTGTACTCGGGCACGGTGGCGGCCGCCATCGAGGGGCGGTTCCTCGGCCTGCCGACGATCGCCATGTCGCTGGTGCCCGGGACCGGCTCCGACCCGCATTTCCGGACCGCGGCGCGCATCGCGCGCGAACTCGTGCTGCGCTTGCTCGCCAAGCCGCTGCATCGTTCCATGATCCTCAACGTCAATGTGCCCGACCTGCCATACGAGGAACTGCGGGGATTCGAGGTCACGCGCCTGGGTAACCGGCATCGCGCCGAGGCCGCAGTCCGTGGTCTCGATCCGCGCGGCCGCGAGATCTACTGGGTCGGCGCCGCGGGTTCGGGCGAGGACGCTGGCCCCGGCACGGATTTTCAAGCCGTCGCGAATGGTTTTGTCTCGGTCACGCCCTTGCAGGTGGACCTGACGCGTCACGCCGCACTCGACAGCCTGCGTGACTGGCTGCGCGAGCCGGGCTCATGAGCGGCGGGCGCGACGAGGCGACGCGCAGCGGGATCGGGATGACCTCGGCGCGCACGCGTGAGCGCCTGATCCAACGTCTCGTGGAGCAGGGGATCCGCGACCCGCGCGTGCTGGACCGCATCCGCAATGTGCCGCGGCATCTGTTCGTCGATGAGGCGCTGGCCAGCCGCGCCTACGAGGACACGGCCCTGCCGATCGGTCATGGCCAGACGATTTCGCAGCCCTACGTGGTTGCGCGGATGACTGAAGCCGTGACGATCGGCGGAACCCCTGAGAAAGTGCTCGAGATCGGCACGGGCTGCGGCTATCAGACAGCCGTGCTGGCCCCGTTGGTCGGGCGGCTCTACAGCATCGAGCGCATCGAGGCGCTGCTCGAACGGGCCCGCGAGAGCATCAAGCAGCTCGGCATCCGAAACGTGCGTTTCAAGTACGGCGACGGCAACGAGGGCTGGCCGTCGCAGGCGCCATTCGATGCGATCATCGTCGCCGCGGCGCCGCACGCCGTACCACAGAAGCTTCTGGATCAGCTCGGCGAGGGCGGGCGGCTCGTCGCACCTATCGGCCCCGAAGGCCGACAGGAACTGCTGCGCCTGACGCGGCGCGGTGACCAGTACCTGCGCGAGCGGCTCGGTTTCGTCAGCTTCGTGCCGCTGCTTGGCGGCCTTTCCTGAGGTGGCGGGAGGAGCCAGGCACGCGGACGTCGCGCCAGGCCGTTCCCTTGTGCTGCTCGCGGCGCTCGCGCTCATGGCCTGTACCGGCGCCGGGCAGCGGCCGGCGATCCCCAACTACCACATCGTGCGCGCCGGTGAAACGGTTTATTCCGTCTCTAAGCGATACGAACTCGACTATCACGATGTCGCGCGCTGGAATGGCATCGGCTCCGATTACCGCATCGCCGTCGGGCAGCGTCTCCGCCTGAATCCGCCACCCGGTAGGCGTGCCAGCGTGCCAGCAACAGCAGGCCTGCCGCGTCCGCCGTCGCCTCGGGCCTCACCCGATGATCCCGCACATCGACCGCCGCCCTGGCAGTGGCCCTTGCATGGAGGGCAGGTGATCGGGACGGTCACCCAGCCCTCGGGCGGGCTGGGGCTACGCATCGACGGGGAATTGAACCAGCTGGTGTTCGCGGCCGCGGACGGCAAGGTCGTCTATACGGGCAGCGGCCTGCGCGGCTATGGCCAGCTCATCATCATTACGCACGATCGAGGCTGGCTTTCAGCCTACGGACACAACGCGTTGCTTCACGTCCGCGAAGGGGAAACTGTCCGCGCGGGGCAGGCCATTGCGGCGATGGGGCTGGGGCCGGGGCAGCAGGCGATGCTCTACTTCGAAATCCGGCTCGACGGCCAGCCCCTAGACCCACTCCGTCAGCTGCCGCCGCGCTGATGCTCTGATTCTCGCTGGCTGCATAGGCGTCTCCCAAGCTGCGGCTTTGGGGGGAGGGCTTTCAGGACCGCCGTGAATACATCCCTGTTGGCTTCGGGCGAGACATCCATGTCTCGCACGATCCTGCAAGCCCTCCCCCAAAGCCGTCGCCGAACGGCGGCAGCATCCGGCGGGAATCAGAGGATCAGCGCGATGGCGACTTCGCGCAGTTCGGAGAGCAGCAGGTCGTAGGTTCGGCAGGCGGCGCCCGTGTCCATGACTTCGAGGCCGATGCCACGGGAGGCGAACGCGGCAAACAGTTCCGGCGGCGGCATGCGCTGCCTCGGTCCAGTGCCGAGGATCACGACTTCGGGAGAAAGTGCGAGCAGTGGCGCGAAGTCATCGATCGTGAGCTGCTCTACGGCTGCGGGCTTCCAGTCCTCGATCACAGCGTCGCGCGTTGCGATGAAACTCGTGTGGAACACGCGATCGCGCATGCGGATCTCGCCGACTGCGTAGGCGACGATCGCATTCGAGGAGGTTCCATCTTCGTGGCTGATTTGCATTGGCGGGTCCGGGCGAAATATAGCCAATCCCGCCGATCCGCGCCGTTATGATGACCGCCGATGAAAGTTCAAGCCGGAGAGCGTGGCACGCCACCCGTGATCCGACGGCGGCCGCCCGGAGCCGTTGACGTGCTGCCGGCGACCCTGCATCCCGTGCTCCGACGCGTCTACGCGGCGCGTGGCGTCGGCCATGCCGATGAACTGGCGCTCGAGCTCAAGCAACTGCTGCCGGTGTTGACTCTGGATGGCATCGGTCCGGCGACCGAGTTGCTGGTGGATCACCTCAAGCGCGGTTCCCGCATCCTCGTGGTGGGGGACTTTGACGCGGATGGCGCTACGAGCACGGCGCTCGTGCTGCGGCAGTTGAGGCGCCTCGGCCACGTCGAGGCAGGATTCCGCGTGCCGGACCGTATGCGCCACGGTTATGGACTGACTCCGGCATTTGTCGCGGACCTGGCCGGCGAACGCGCCGATCTCCTGGTCACCGTGGACAATGGCGTCGCCGCTTTTGCAGGCATCGAGGCCGCGCAGGCTCTCGGCATGCAGGTGCTGGTCACCGATCACCATCTGCCGGCGGCTGCGCTTCCTGCCTGCGCGGCGATGGTGAATCCGAATCTGGCCGGCGCGGGCTTTGGCAGCCGGACGCTGGCCGGGGTCGGAGTGGCCTTTTACCTGATGGCGTCGCTGACCCGGGAACTCGAGGGTCTGCGCGGGTGCAAGCTGCCGGCCGTTGCCGATCTTCTGGACCTCGTCGCGCTAGGCACGGTCGCGGACCTCGTGCCGTTCGACCGGAATAACCGCATCCTCGTGCAGGAAGGCCTGAAACGCCTGCGTGCCAGGTCGGCGGCGCCGGGACTCATGGCGCTGGCGCGTGTTGCGGGCTGTCGCTTGGAGGAACTGTCCGCGCGCCATCTCGGTCACCAGATGGCACCGCGGCTGAACGCCGCGGGCCGCATTGACGACATGTCGGTCGGCATCCGCTGCTTGCTGACCGACGATGCGGCCGAGGCCCTGACACTCGCGCAGGAACTCGATCGCCTGAACCGCGAACGTCGTGAACTCGAATTGCGCATGCGAGAAGAAGCGACCGTGGCCATGCGGCGGCTGCGCCTGCAGGAGGGCAGCCTGCCGGCCGGCGTCGCGCTCTTCGATCGGGGCTGGCACGCCGGCATCGTCGGACTGGTCGCGTCGCGCATGAAAGATCGCGTGCACCGCCCGGTCGTCGCATTCGCGCCGGCCGGTGGCGGCGAACTGCGCGGATCGGCGCGGTCGGTCTCGGGCGTGCACGTCCGCGACGTGCTCGAGGCCATCGACACGCGGCATCCAGGACTGATCGACCGGTTTGGCGGCCATGCGATGGCCGCGGGGCTGACGCTTCGCGACGGCCGGCTGCAGAAATTCGCGGAAGCATTCGCCGAGGAAGTCGGCCGCCACCTCACGCGCGAACAGATGCTGGGCGTGCTCGAAACTGACGGCGAACTCGCGGCCGGTGAGCTTTCGCTTGAGACGGCGCTGGCGCTGGAGGCGGGTGGGCCCTGGGGCCAATCGTTTCCGGAGCCGCTATTCGACGGCGAGTTCGACGTCGTCGAGTCCCGGGTGCTCGCCGACCGGCACCTGAAGCTCTGGCTGCGACCGCAGCCTGCATGCCAGCCGATCGAGGCAATCGCCTTCGGCCATTTCGACGATGGCGGCTCGGAGCGGCCGGCCGCAGGCGCGCGGATCCGGCTCGCATACCGGTTGCAGTCCACGAGCTACGGCGGCACCGCACGAGCGGAAATGCTGGCGGAATACCTGCAAACCTGCGAATGACCGTCTGCTAATATTCGACCCGCATGGAAACCGCCGCCACCTACCGCTCGATCGACGATCTCCGGCAGCGCCTCGGCGCGCTGAGGGGGTATCTTTGAGTACGACCGCAAGCGTGAGCGGCTCGAAGAGCTCGATCGCGAGCTCGGCAACCCCGCGATCTGGAACTCGCCCGATCGGGCCCAGGAATTCGGCCGCGAGCGAGCCAGGCTCGGTTCCACGATCGGCGAGCTGGACCAGATCGGGCGCGGTCTGAACGAGACGGCGGAACTGCTGGAACTCGTCGAGGCCGAGCGGGACGAAGCCGGCTTCGCCGATGTCGATCGCGACACCCGCCAGCTCGAACAGCGCGTCAGGCAGCTCGAGTTGGTGCGCATGTTCCCCGGTGAAATGGATGCGCACAGCGCGTTCCTGGATATCCAGGCCGGGGCCGGCGGCACCGAGGCGCAGGACTGGGCGCAGATGCTCTTGCGGATGTACCTGCGCTGGGCCGACAGGCGTGGCTTCCGGACCGAGGTGATCGACCAGAGCCCCGGCGAGGTCGCCGGGATCAAGAGCGTGTCGATCCAGGTCGATGGTCCCCATGCATATGGGTGGCTGCGCACCGAGACCGGCGTGCACCGATTGGTGCGCAAGTCG
>CAYZDW010000018.1:0-6704 GCA_964477175.1 uncultured Steroidobacteraceae bacterium
GAGGGCGATTCCCTGCTCGCATTCGGACTGCGCGGCAACCTGTTCCGCTCCGAGGACGGCGGCATGACCTGGGCCGCGATCCCGACCGGCACGGTCGCGCTTCTGACCTCGGGCGCACGCGTCGACACCGACACGGTGGTCATCTCGGGCATGGCCGGCGTGTTGCTCGTGAGCCGGGACGGCGGCCGGAGCTTCACGCTGACCCAGCAAGATGATCGCAAGGCGATCTCGGCCGTGCTGCCGGCCGGCGACGGTGAGCTGATCGTGGCCGGCGAGGGCGGTGTGCGCAGGTTGCCGCTCCCGGCGCAGGGAGCGGGCCCGTGAAGGAATCCGGCGACGCCAGGATCGCGGAATGGCTGGAGCCCCACGTATTTGGGCACCGCACGCTGATCCTCGGGCTGTTTGCGCTGGTGACATTGGTACTCGGCTGGATCGCGGTCACGGGCCTCCGGCTCGACACGAACTTCATCAAGCAGTTGCCGCTCGAGCACGAGTACATCCAGACCTATCTGGACCATAAGGTGGAATTCGGCGGCGCCAACCGGCTGCTGATTGCGGTCGTCGCGCGCGACGGCGACATGTTCACGCCGGAATTCTTCGAGGCGCTCAAGATCGCGACCGACGAGGTGTTCTTCATCGAAGGCGTGGATCGCTCGCGCGTGCAGTCGCTGTGGACGCCCAACACGCGCTACACGGAAGTCGTCGAGGGCGGCATCGAGGCCGGCGACGTGATTCCGTCCGATTTCCGCCCCGATGCGGAGGGTCTCGCGCGCGTCAAGGAGAACATCCTCAAGGCCGGCATCGTCGGCAGGCTGGTCGCCAACGACTTCTCGGGCTCGATGGTCAGCGCGCAACTGCTGGATGCGGACCCGGAGACCGGCGCGCCGGTCGACTATATCGAGATCTCGCGCGAGCTCGAGCAGAAGGTGCGCGCCCGAATCGAGGGCGAAAGCGTCGAGGTCGCCGTCACGGTGCCGGTGTCGGTGCACATGATCGGCTTCGCCAAGGTGGTCGGCGACGTGGCAGACGGCGCCCTGTCCGTCATCACGTTCGCGATCGTCACGATCGGGCTGACGCTGCTGTTCGTCTGGGTCTACATCCAGTCGCTGCGCATCGCGCTGGTGCCGGTCATTTCGTCGCTGGTCGCGATGGTCTGGATGCTGGGCCTGCTCGTAATCCTCGGCTACGGCGTCGACCCGCTGGGCATCCTGGTGCCGTTCATCATCTTCGCGATCGGCACCAGCCACGGCGTGCAGAAGATCAGCGCCGTCAGCGACGCGGCGATGTCGGGGTCCGACAGCAACGAGGCCGCGCGCCGCACCTTCCGGCTGCTGTTCCTGCCGGCAATCGTCGCGCTGCTGGCCAACCTGGTCGGCTTCATCACGATCCTGCTGATCCCAGTGCAGGTGATCCGCGAGATGGCGGTGACGGCCAGTCTCGGCATCGGCGTGATCATCCTGACCGACCTGATCCTGCTGCCGGTGCTGATTTCCTACGTGCCGATCACCGACCGTTTCCGCGAGCGGGTCGCGCGCCGCCAGCGTGCATTGCAGTCGGTCTGGAACCGGCTCGCCAGGATCACGAACCGCGGTCCGGCGGCCGTCATCATCGGCATCGCGCTCGTGCTCGGCGTGCTGGGATTCGTCAAGGGCCTCGAAACGCCGATCGGCGACACCCAGGCCGGAGTGCCGGAACTGCGCGCGGATTCGCGCTACAACCGCGACAGCAACCTGATCAGCGGGCGTTTCTCGATCGGTACCGACATCATCAACGTGATCGTCGAGACGAAGGCAGACGGCTGCATCGACTTCCGGATCATCGACGCGGTCGACCGTTTCGCCTGGCACATGGCGAATATCGGGGGCGTGCGCGACGTCATGAGCCTGGCCGGCGTTTCGAAGGTGGTCAGCGCCGGCTGGAGCGAGGGCAGCCTGAAATGGCGCAACCTGCCGCGCGACGAACGCCAGCTCGTGCAGGCGCAGAACTACATCGAAACCAGCACGGGCCTGTTGAACCGGGACTGCAGCGTCATGCCCGTGATGCTGTTCCTGTCCGATCACCGCGCCGAGACCATCGAGCGCGTCGTAGCGGCCGTCAAGGACTACCGCGAACGCGAGCCGACCGAGGGCGTGACCTACCGCCTGGCGACCGGCAACGTCGGCGTGATGGCCGCGCAGAACGAGGAGGTCATGGCCAAGGAGTTCCTGATCCTCGGCTGGGTGTTCGCGGCGGTCACGATCATGTGCCTGGTCAACTTCCGCTCGATCATCGGCACGATCATGGTGATCCTGCCGCTGCTGCTGGTATCGATTCTGGTCTATGCGGTCATGGCCTTCGTCGGCATCGGGCTCAAGGTCAATACGCTGCCGATGGTCGCGCTCGGCGCCGGTATCGGGGTGGACTACGGCATTTACCTGTTCAGCCGCATGCAGGAATTCCTGCGCCGTGGCGAGAGCGTACAGCAGGCTTATCTCGGCGCGCTACGCGTCACGGGCGCCGCGATTTTCTTCACCGGCGTGACGCTCGCGATCGGCGTCGCGACCTGGGTGTTCTCGCCGCTGAAGTTCCAGGCCGACGTCGGCCTCATGCTGACCTTCATGTTCCTGGTCAACATGCTGGGCGCGATGCTGCTGTTGCCTGCGCTCGGCGCGTGGCTCCTGCGCACGAAGGCGCCAGCTACGACGACGCCCACCGGCTGAGCCGGCAACTCACTCGAACGCCGGTCGCGCGCGCAGGCGCTTGACGTCCTTGCGCTGGCGCTTGCCCTCGAGCCTGCGGGCCCGCGCGGTCCTGGTCGGCCGCGTGGGCTTGCGGACCTTCGGTACCTCCCGCGCCCGCGCGATCAACTCGGCGAGACGGCCGAGCGCGTCGCGGCGGTTGGCTTCGCGGCTGCGATGCCGGTGGGCCTCGAGCACGATCTCGTCGGACAGCGTCAGGCGACGGCCGGCCAGTGCGCGCAGTCGCTGCCTGCCGGCGTCGTCGAGGAGCGTCGTCGCGCCGACCGCAAATCGCAGCTCGCAAGCCGACGCGACCTTGTTGACGTTCTGCCCGCCCGGGCCGGGGCTCCGCACGAAGCTCGTCGTGTACTCGCCGTCGGGAATGGTGAGGCGCGCGGGGGCGCCGCCGGTCATCGTCAGTCCTGCCCGTCGGCAGACGGCGTGATCGGCTGTGTCGCCCGTGGCGCGAGTTTCGACGCCGGCACGCTGCCCTCGAGGATCCTGAGCTCGCGCTGGGCTGGCGGAATGGTCACGCCGTTTTCCCGGAACAGCGCCCAGATCCGTCGATTGACGTCCGAGCGCACGTTGTTGACTCCCTCGGCCGGGTCGCCGATCCAGAAACGCAGCTCGATCTCCATGCCGAAGTCGGTGAATTCCATCAGCCGCACCACCGCCGGCGGGTCGCGCAGGATGCGCGGATGTTCGGCCGCGTCGAGCAGCAGTTTCAGGGCCAGCTCGACGTCATCCTCGTAGCTGATGCGCACCGGCACGCGCAGCCGCACCTTCGGGTGCCCGTAGCTCCAGTTGATCAGCGGATTCGTGATCACGTTCTGGTTCGGCACGAGCGTCGCGACACCGTCGCGATCGCGGATCACGATGTGCCGGCCGCGCAATTCCTCGACCCAGCCGAACCCGGCGGTGCTGGTGCCCATCGTGCCGGTGAAGCTGATGACGTCGCCGGGCTTGATCGAGCGGTCCAGAAGCAGCACGAAACCGCTGACGAAATTTGCGGCGATCGCCTGCAGGCCGAAGCCGAGCCCGAGGCCGATAGCGCCCGAGAACACCGTCAGCGCGGTCAAGTCTACGCCTGAGGCCCTGAGGCCCAGGAGCACGCCGAAGCCGATCAGGAAGGCGTAGGCGAACTTGCCGATGCCGATCCGGGTCGACGGCGCCAGCTCCTGGACCGTGCTGATCCGCCGGTCGATCCAGCGCGCAACCCAGACGCTCGCGACGACGAATATGGTCACCGTCGCAAGTGCTTTCAGGACGGACCAGATCGTGACGCGTGCCGCGCCGGCCGAGAGCCCGATCGAGTCGAGCGATTCCACGATCGTGTCGAGCCATCCCAGGAGCTGCGTCGCGGCGACCAGCCAGATCACGAGCGTGACCCGCAATTCCCAGGCCTTGATGCGCAGCCCCTGGCCCAACGACAGGCGCAGCAGGAACACCAGCATGCGGATCACGGCCAGCGTGACCAGCAAGAGCCAGGTGGCCTCGAGCCCTGCCGTGGGCTGACCCGACGCGACCAGCAGCGGCCGGGCCGTGGCGATGATCAGGAGCCCGAGGAGGTACGGCGCGACAACGACCAGCGCGTCGATCGCGGGGCCACGCGCGCTCTTGCCGGTGTCCGGGCGTGACAGGTACCAGCGCCGTCCGAGCAGGACGCCGGTGAGCACGACGACGATCACGGCGACGATGACGAGGATTTGCGCGGTACCGGCGGTCTGGTACAGGCGTTCGATCGGCGCGGCCAGCTCATTCATCGTGTGACGGTACCACTGATCGGGTGCGCGCCGCCCGGTGCGGCATCAGGCGTTCAGGTCCGGGATCAATTCGCTTTCGAGCCGCATGATCTGGTCCTTGAGCAGGAGCTTGCGCTTCTTGAGACGCCGCAACTGCAACTCGTCCACGTAGATGTCCATCGACAGGCGGCAGATTACGTCGTCGAGGTCGCGATGCTCGATGCGCAGTTCGCGCAGGCGCTGCATCCGCTCGAACAGTTCGGTGTTGACCTTGTCGTCGTCCGTCATGCCGGCTCGGCGTCGGTCTCGAGTACGGAAAACGGCGGGCCAGACCACACCGGCCGGACCGACCCCGGAAGCTTAGCCAAACGTCCTGGCGGATTCCATGGAATCGCCGGGTCGTGGAAATCGGAACCGACCGAGCCTTCGAGGCCGCTGCGTACCGCCAGAGAAACGGCCTGGTCGCGGTCGCGGATTCCGCCACCGCCGGTGACGACCTCAATCGCCCGGCCGCCGGCGGCGGCGAATTCGGCGCATAGCTCGCGCCGCGCGCCGGCCGACAGCGAATAGCGCATCGGATGCGCGATCGCGGCCTTGCCGCCGGCCGCGACGATCCAGCCCGTGGCTTCCGCGAGCGACGGCCATTCCGCGGCAACATGACCGGGACGGCCGCGTCCCAGCCAGCGATCGAATGCGGTGGCGGCATCCGGCGCGGCCCCCAGCGCAACCAGCGCGCGGGCGAAGTGCATGCGAGTCGGCAGATTGCCTGCGGCGCGCACCATGTCGAGCGCTGCGGCGCCCGGGGCACCGGCCGCGGCGAGGCGGTCCGCAACCCGCTCGGAGCGCTCCTGCCTGAGCACCTGCAGGCGGCGCAGGCCGTGAACCAGCGTCGCCGCGCGCGGATCGAACGCCAGACCCAGCACGTGCAAGGTCCGGCCCCTCCACCCGACCGACAGCTCGACGCCGGCGACCAGCGTGACACCCAGCTGCCTTGCGGCGGCGTCGGCCTCGTCAAGGCCGGCGACCGTGTCGTGGTCGGTCAGCGCCATGAGCCTCACTCCGCAGCGGGCAGCGTGCGCGACGAGCGCGGCGGGAGCCAGCACTCCGTCGGAGGCCGAGGAGTGCAGGTGCAGGTCGACCGCCGATTGCGGGTTCATACCGGTCTCGGCCCGAGACCGACGGTGTCGACCGCGTCTCCGGTCAGCACCACGAAGCCGCGGCGCCTGTTGAAGCCATCGTCCGTGTAGTCGAAGACATAGGTACGCCGCCAGGCGAGTGGCGCATCGGAATGACGGACCAGACTCAGGCGGTGTATCGACACGGTGCCGTCGAGCATCTGGACTTGAGCGCCAGCGCAGGTGTCCATCGCCACACGATTCGCGAGCTCGCGGGCTGCGAGGCTCGAATGCCAGAAGCCGCCGAGCAATGCGAGCAGGATCGTGGCAATCAGGAGTTCCCAGCTCATCGCAACATGGCCAGCCAGTCGGTGCCCGGATCCGCATAGGCGATGAAATGCGGATTCAGGACTTCCTCGCCCTTGTTATAGAACAGCGGTTGGCCGTCGAGCTGCTGTACCTGCGCGCCAGCCTGCTCGGCCACGCACTGGCCAGCGGCCGTGTCCCACTCACAGGTCGGGCCCAGCCTCGGATAGACATCCGCCAGACCCTCGGCGACCAGGCACATCTTCAGAGAACTGCCGACCTCGACGAGCTGGTGCGGCCCGATGCGCGCAAGGAAGCCGTCGAGCGAGTTGCCGCGATGCGAACGGCTGCCGACCACGCGCACTGGTCCCGGACCACGCTTCGCGGTGCGGATCGGCCGGCCCGCGGCGGCGGCATCGGAGCGGAACGCGCCGACCCCCTCGCCGGCGAAACAATCGCGCTCGAGCACTGGCGCGTGCACGACGCCGAGCACCGGGCGGTGGTCATGGACGAGAGCGATATTGACCGTGAACTCGCCGTTGCGCTGCACGAATTCCTTCGTGCCGTCCAGCGGATCCACCACCCACAGCCAGTCCCAGGTCGCGCGTTTTGACCAGGGGACCTGTCCGGACTCCTCCGACAGCACGGGGAACTCGGGCGCGAGCCGGCGCAGCCCGGCCAGGATCAGGCGCTCGGACTGCAGGTCGGCCTCGGTCAGCGGCGAGCGGTCGTCCTTCTCGGTGACGGTGAACGACGATGCGTAGACCCCGAGTATCGCGCGACCTGCTTCGCGGGCAAGCGCGGTTACGTCGAGCAGCAGGCGG
>CAYZDW010000019.1:0-4783 GCA_964477175.1 uncultured Steroidobacteraceae bacterium
TAGAGCTGTTCCGGGTTTGATTCTGCGAGGTCCCGGATGGAGTGAATGCCGAGGTGCCGGAGATCCGCCGCGATGGCGGGCCCGACACCGGGCAGCGTGGTCAGCTCGTCGTGCATTGGCAGGTTCCTCCTACGGGTTGTCAACTGCAAAAGATTACACCACTTGATGCCGAATGAAACACCCCCCGCGCATTATCTGTTGGGCGCGCGGTTCCTGCTATCCTGAACCGTTGCCCGCGCGCAAGTCCTTGATTGACGACGAACAGCGATGAAGTTGTCCGACGAAATGCTGCAGGCCTACTTCGACGGCGAGCTCGACCTCGTCGCGCGCGCCGAGATCGAGGCCGCGCTCGCCAGGGATCCCGGGCTCGCGCGCATCGCCGAGCGGCATCGCTCATCGCGCGCGCCCTTGTGGGCTGCTGCACAGCCGCGTGCGGAACCGGCTGCGCCCGCCCACCGCGCGCAGGCCGCTGCGGAGCCAGCTGCACCCGCCCACCGTGCGCAGGCCGCTGCGGAGCCGGCTACTCCCGCCGCGCGTCGGCAACTGCCGCAATGGGCCGCGCCAGCGGCCGCTCTCGCACTCGGGCTTTTCGTCGGCGCATTCGCGCTGCGCGGCCCGGAATGGCCTTACGCGGAATCCGATGCGGGCCTGATCGCGCACGGTGAATTGGCCTGGGCGCTGACCGGCCAACTCGCGAGTGACGCCGGCACGGGCACCGTGCGCATCGGCCTGAGCTTCCGCGACCGCAGCGGCGTGTATTGCCGGACATTCCGGTTGCAGCAGAAAGCGCCGCTTGCGGGTCTCGCCTGCCGCCTGGGCGAGGACTGGCAGTTACAGTTGCTCGCCGCGGCTGCGCCGGAGGAAGGCGATCAACGCGACGGCGCGGCAATGCCGATGGCCGTGTTGCTGGCCGTCGACGCTGCCATCGACGGCGAGCCGCTCGACGCGGCGGCCGAAGTCGCGGTGCGCAATGCGGGCTGGCCCGTTCCGGAGCGGCAGGCGATCCAGAAGTAATGCCCCTCGTTCGCTTCTTGCTACCTCTCGCCGCGGCATGGCTTGGGGCCTGCGCCCAACTGCCGGTGCTGGACGAGACGCGTGTCGTCCGCGAGGCCGGCGTCGCAGCCGCAAATCCACTCGCGGTCGAGGCCGGCGTCGAAGTGCTGGCTGCCGGTGGCAACGCGGCCGATGCCACGGTCGCCGTGCAGGCAATGCTCGGGCTCGTCGAGCCGCAGAGCTCGGGCCTGGGCGGCGGTGCATTCCTGCTCTACTACGACGCCGCGACCGGCATGATCACGGCGTTCGATGGGCGCGAGACTGCCCCCGCGGCCGCGCAGTCCGGGTCGTTCCTCGACGAACGAGGCGAGCCGCTGCCGTATCGCGACGCCGTGCTCTCCGGGCGCTCGACCGGAGTCCCGGGAGCGGTTGCGATGCTGGGCGTAGTGCATGCGCGCCATGGCGCGCTGCCCTGGCAGCGCCTGTTCGAGCCTGCGATCCGCGCGGCAGAGTCCGGATTCACCGTGCCGCAGCGCCTCGCGCGCTTCGCGAACGGCACTTTTGCGCAGGCTGCCGAGCCCGACGTGCGGGCGCTCTTTTCGCGCGCCGACGGTACGCCAGTGCAGGCCGGCGACCGGCTGACGAATCCCGCCTACGCAGCGACGCTGCGGCAGATCGCTGCGCGCGGCCCGCGCACATTGCTCGAACCACCGCTGATGGACGCCATCATCGCGCGTACACGCGCCGAGCCGCGGCCGGGTGCGCTCGCGGCCCGCGATTTCGCGAGCTACCAGCCGCGCATCGCCGATCCGCTGTGCGGGCCCTACCTGGTCTACGTCGTTTGCGTGCCGCCGCCACCGTCCTCCGGCGTCGCGCTGCTGCAACTGCTCGCGTTGCTCGACCGCACCGACATTGCGCTGCGCGGACCCGGCGATCCCGAGGCCTGGTTCCTGTTTGCGGAGGCGAGCCGACTGATGTACGCAGATCGTGATCGCTACATCGCCGACCCCGCGTTCGTTGACGTGCCCGTGGCCGGGCTGCTTGACCCGGACTATGTCGCGCGTCGGGCAGCGTTGATCGGCGCGGTCGCGGGCCCTGCTCCGCCCGCGGGCGAACCCGCGCCGATCCGACGCGGCGCCGATGCAACGATGGAAGCCACCGGCACATCCCATTTCGTCGCCGTCGATGCCGAAGGCAACGTGGCCTCGATGACGACCTCGGTGGAATCGCTGTTCGGCTCCGGGCGCGCGATCGGCGGCTTCATGCTGAACAACCAGCTCACGGACTTCTCGTTCCGCGCCGTGGTTGACGGGCAACTGGTCGCGAACTCGCTCGCGGGTGGCAAGCGGCCACGATCGTCCATGTCCCCGGTCATCGTGCTCGATCGCGACGGCCGCGTCGTCGCCGCGCTCGGATCGCCGGGCGGCACAGCGATCCTCGTCTACAACGCCAAGACGCTAATCGGCCTGCTCGCCTGGGAACTTACGCTGCAGCAAGCGATCGAGCTGCCGAACCTGATTGCGCGCGGCCAGGAATACTTTGGCGAAGTAGCGAAGTTTCCGCCGGAAGTGGTTTCAGGACTCTCCGAGCGCGGCATCACGGTCAAGTCCGGGCGCGGCGAGGAGTCGGGACTGCACGGCATCGTGCTGCACGATGATGGCAACATTGAAGGCGCCGCCGACCCGCGCCGCGAGGGTGTCTTCAGGGAGCTGAACTAAAACGGATTCAGCGCTGCCGGGTGGCGATCCGGTCGCGAATGTCCCGGAGCTTCATCTTGACGCGCGCGGCGTTGCCGGGACCCATGCGCAGCAGCAGCTTCCGCCCCGCCGATTGTGCCTCGAGTCCGGGATCGGCGAATTCGTACAGCACGTGCGGCCGCGCGAGCACGATGGTTTCGGGCGGCTCCGGCGTCGCGAGCAGGTGATCGATGACCTCGATCACGCGGTCATTGAAATAGCCTTCCGGATTGCCGAGATTCTCGTAGGCGGCCTGGAACTGCGGGTACATGCGCCGGTACAGCGCAACCGCCGCATCCGGATCGAGCGCATCGACGAGCCCGATCCATGACGTGTAACGCTCGAAATTCGCCGCTCCGAGCACGAGCTGGTCCTCACTGCCCGCCGTGACGAAGCTGCCTGCCGGCGGCTTCGACGGAGAAAGTTGCATCGCGACCTTCTGGCGCGGCAGGTTGTCCACGGTCGCGACGATGCGCCGGACGATGTCATCGGCGACGAACATGGACTCGAAGCGCGGCGCGCCGACGAGCGAGGCGATCCGATCCGCGGCCGACGCGGCGGCGCCGTCATCCGCGGTCGGCTCGATGGGATTCAGGATCCGCGGTTCGTCGGTCGCGATCGCCTCTTCGACGACAGGTTGGGCGTCGTCGGGCGCCTGGCGCTTTTGCCAGTACCAGACACCGGCCCCGATCGCGATCAGCACCAGCCCGCCGAGTATCCACCGGCCGAGCTGCTCGTCCCCTTGCGGCTCCTGTTCGCGCTTCGGTGCGTACATGGGCGCTACTCTAGTTGATACCTTCCCGCTCGGCACCATGTAGAAAGGCCACCCGGCCATGACGGCGGTTCCTTTGTCCCCCATACCCCTGACCAGCGAGTTGCCGCCCGCGGCCTGCGCCGACTGGGCGCTCGTGCTCGACGCCGTCGGCATTCCTTACGAACGGCGGACCACCTCCGCAGGCTCGAGTCTCTGGGTCCTGCCCGCCGATCACGCCCGCGCGGCACACGAGCTGCAAAATTACCTGCGCGAGAACCGCCGCCCTCCCGCGGCGCCCGTGGTCTGGCCGAATCACCCGCACGCCCTCTATGGCGTGTTCGGCTACGCGCTCGTCCTGATCGCGGTCACGCTCGCCGCGCTCGAGCATGCCGGCGGGCGCGACTGGCACGCCGCGGGTGTACTGGACGCTGGGTTCCTCGAACGCGGCGAAGCCTGGCGCGTGCTGACCGCATTGACGCTGCACGGCGACTTGCCGCATCTCCTGTCCAACCTCGCCTTCGGCGCGCTGTTCGGCTATCCGGCGGCGCGCCTCTTCGGGCCGGGCGTCGCCTGGCTCCTGATCCTGCTGGGCGGCGGCGTCGCTTATGGTGTCGACGCGCTGCTGCATCCGCCGAATCACCATCTGCTCGGCGCCTCCACAGCCGTGTTCACGGCGCTCGGCCTGGTCGCAGCCTATGGCTGGCGCCGGCACCTCAGAAACTGGTCGCCGTGGATGCGCAGAAGCGCCCCGTTGATCGGCGGCATCGCGCTCCTCGCCTTCACCGGCACCGGCGGCGAGAATACTGATGTGCTCGCGCACCTGGCCGGCTTCGTGGTCGGCACCGGTCTCGGCGCGCTCTGCGCGCGGCTGCCGATGCCGCCACCCGGGCGCAACGGCCTGCAATGGGCGGCCGGTCTCACGGCGATCGCGCTTCTGGCCACGGCCTGGGGCCTGGCGCTCGCTTGAGGCGCATTCGAGCGATACTCTTTCGATGTTTCCGCACTCGGACGCCTGCGAGCGCAACAAGGGACCGATACTCGAGATCCTGCGCGAGGCATTCGCGGGATGCACCAGCATCCTCGAGATCGGCAGCGGCACGGGCCAGCATGCGGTGCACTTCGCGAATGAGATGCCATGGCTCGTCTGGCAGCCCAGCGACAGCGCGGATGAGATGCCGGGCCTGCGCAAGCGCATCGTTGACCAGGGACCGAAGAACCTGCGTGCGCCGGTCGAGCTCGACGTCACGCTGCCACCCTGGGATGTGCGGCGCATGGATGGCGTGTTCACCGCGAACACCCT
>CAYZDW010000020.1:0-7384 GCA_964477175.1 uncultured Steroidobacteraceae bacterium
AACAGGAGGACCGGCAGGCTCCCCCAGGACAGCCAGGCCTGAAGTTCCAACGGCTCCAGGTCACGGACGCGTTTGATCGCGATGAGTCCGAACGCACCGATGAAGGCCGCGATGACGATGAGCGCAAAGCCCCGCCAGGACGCGACGACTTCAGGATTGAAGCCGAGCACGACGACGCCCGCAAACGACAGCGCGATGCCGAGCGAGCGCCGCCAGTGAATGCGCTCACCGAGCAGGGCGACCGACAGGAGCGTCGCGAACGGCACGCCGAGCTGCCCGGCGATCGCGACCGAGGACATGTTCTCGGACAGCGCGACGCCGATGTACATGATCGCAAACTGCAGGCCGCCGCCACAGATCGCGGCGACCAGCAGCCAGCCCATCTCGCCGCGCCGGACGCGCAACCAGGGCAACACCGCGAGCCCGACGATCAGGAACCGCAGGAAGCCCAGGAACACGGGTGGAAACCGGTCGACTCCCACCTTGATCGCAACCAGGTTGAAACCCCAGATCGCGCTGATCAGCACGAGCAGCACGAGGTGCCGCTGACTGACTGCGGTCATGGGGAATCGACGAGCAGTTCCTCCGCCGGCGGGCGGAGGTTGTAATGCGAGCCCATCACGTGGCCATAGGCACCGGTGTTGGCGACCAGAAGGACGTCGCCTTCGGCGGAGCGCGGCAGCAACCGGTCGTGACCCAGCACGTCCCCACTTTCGCAGATCGGACCGACCACGGTGCACAGCTGTTCGGACGGTTCGTCGAGACGCGTCAGGTTGACGATTTCGTGATAGGAGCCATACAGCGCCGGCCGGATCAGCGAGTTCATGCCGGTGGCGACACCCAGGTACTGCATCGCTCCCTTGCCTTTCAGCTGCGTGACGCGCGCGAGAAGTACGCCCGCGGCCGCAACCAGATAGCGGCCTGGCTCGAGCCAGAGTTCGAGGCCGGGATATGTGGCGCGAACAATTGCAAGTGCTGCGTCGAGCTCCGCGAGATTGAGTGGCGGTCGGCTCGGCCGGTCCGGGACACCCAGCCCGCCGCCGACATTGAGCGTACCCACCTTCGGAAACTGCGCGGCCGCCTCGGCCAGGATACTTGCGGTTTCGACCCAGCTGGCGATGGCGAAATTGCCGCTGCCGGTATGCGCATGCAGACCTGTGATCGTCGCGCCCGCCTCGTCCGCCGCCTGGCGAAGTTCTGAAAGCTCGAAGAGAGGCACGCCGAACTTGGAATGCACGCCGGCGGTGCGGACCTTCGGGTGATGACCGTGGCCGCGGCCGGTATCGATGCGCACGAACAGTGCGCGGCCGCGGAACATTCCACGCCAGGAGCGCAGCACGAAGAGATTGTCGATGGTGACGCAGAGCCCCTGCTCGAGCGCCCACCGATACTCCTCGCGCGGCGCGAAATTGGGCGTGAACAGCAGCTGCTCGCGCCTGATGCCCGGCACCGCCTCGAGCACACGTTCGACCTCGCCACGCGACACGCACTCGAACGACATCCCTTGAGCGGCGATCGTACGCAGGATCGCGGGATGCGGATTGGCCTTGATCGCATAGAATACGCGCGCAACCGAGCGCATGCCGGAAAGTGAACGCGCCTGCGCGGCGACCGATTGCAGATCGTAGACGTAGGCGCAGTCCCGGTCTCCCAGCGCCTCGATCAGCGCGCCGCGCCGCCTGCGCCACCAGTCGCCGCGGTCGGCCCCAGCGAGCGCCGGCTCGTTGAGCTGCTCCCAGGTCGGGCCCATCACCGGGTCGTTGGCGGTCGCCTCGATCAGCAGGTCGTGGAGCTGCGAGACCAGGCGGTCGCCCTGGTCTTCGTCGATGACGAAGGTGAAGTTCAGGTCGTTGGCCGCCTGGCTCACCAGATAGATCCGCTGCTCCTCGAACACTTCGAAGGCTTCGCCGAGCCGGTGCAGGATCGCGCGGATGTCGCGGCCGAGCAGCGACAGCGATGCGCAAGGCCCGATCACGCGAACCCGGCACAGGCGGCCGAGATCGCCGGTGAGCGCCGCGACCGCGGCCGCGTCGAGCGCATTCGCCTGCGGATCCAGCGACACGGTGACGTTGGTCTCCGATGTCGAGACCAGGTCGACGGAAACGCCGTGCTGCTTGAATACCTGGAAAGCGTCCGCGAGAAAGCCAACCTGCTGCCACATGCCGGGCGTGTCCATCGACACGAGCGTGATGCCTTTGCGCAGCGCAATGGCCTTGAGCCTCGCGCCCGCCGCATCCGTCTGCGCACGGATCACGGTGCCCGGCAGACCCGGCGACTGAGTGGCGTGCACGTGAATCGGGATGCGGTGTTGCCGCGCCGGCAGGATGCAACGCGGATGCAGCACCTTCGCGCCGTTGGTCGCAATCTCCTGGGCCTCGTCGTAATCGAGCGACTTCAGCAGCCGTGCGCTCGGCACGGCATGTGGATTGGCCGAGAACATTCCGGGCACGTCGGTCCAGATCTCGAGGCGCGTCGCCTGAAGCTTGGCCGCGATATAGGCGGCCGAGGTGTCCGAACCGCCACGTCCCAGCAACACCGTCTGGCCGTCCTCGCCCGACGCAATGAACCCCTGAGTCAGGATCACGCCCACATGCCGCGCAAGGCTTGCCGACAGATCGGGATCAGGATCGAAGCCGCAATTCGCCGAGAGTACCGATGCGCGGTGGCCTTGCGCCGCCACGGCTTTGAGCAGCGAGCGTGCATCCACGAGCGTCACGCTGATGCCCTGCGCTTTCAGGAACGCAGCACCAAGTGCCGTCGCCATCAGTTCGCCGGCGGCCATGACGCGCGCGCGCACCGGATCGCTGACTTCGCCGACTAGCGCGACGCCGCCGGCGAGTTTGGCAAGCTCTGCAAGCTGGCGTTCGAACTCCGGTGGCGGAGCAATGCCGAGCTCTGCGGCGAGCTCCCGATGACGGCTCTCGATGCGCTCGAGCGCCGGGGGGGATTCACCGGCGAGCGCACGGTCCAGCAATCCGGCCAGCGCGTCGGTGACGCCGGAAATCGCGGAATGCACGACCACGACGCGCAGCCCCTCGGCCTCGCGCTCGCGCAGGATGCGCACGATGTGGTCCCAGTTGGAACGGGAGGAAACGCTCGTGCCGCCGAACTTCAGGACGGCCCAGGGAACTTGCGTCAGATCTCGTCCGGGTCGACGTACTCGGACAGTTCGCGCTTCAGACGTTGCTCGGCAAGCACGTCTTCCACCCGACTCCAGGCGGATTGCTGTGCAGGCCGGCGCGGTCCTTTGGGGCGGCGTTCGACGACGATCAGCCGGTCGAGGTCACCGTCCGGTTCGCTGCTGGACTCCCCGAGAAACTCGTCCTCGAGGTCGAAGGACTCATCATTGCGCTCTTTCATTCGGATGAATTCCTAGCGAAATCAATGATATCCACCAGAAACCCGACAAGCTTCGGGATGCGCAATATATACGAAAAGCCGCAGTTATCAACCGCCCTGCCGATATTGCAGGCTGACCGGCTCGCCGCGGCCCACGCCGAGCCGGCGGGCGGCGTTTCCGGTGACCTCGGCGACCTCGACCACGCCCCACGAATTCACGAGCGCCACGAGTGCGCCGGGTGGTGCTTTGCCGTAGGCGCCGACGCGGGATATCTAAAGCGATCGACGGTCACGACCTCACCGACGAGCCGGCCACCGGCCGCGGTCACGGGCTGCGGCTGCGGAATCGCAAGCGGGAGGCAGATCTCGCCCAGTTCGTCGAAACCGAGCCCACCGCCCGCGAGCTCGGCGGCCAGCGGCGCCAGCAGATCGCGGCCGTGAAACGTGGCTCCCTGCGTGGCCGCGCCCACCGCGGCCAGCGCCGTCACGGCGATTCGGCGCGATACCGCGCCGGCGCGTGCCGCAATACCGGCCAGCAACCCATTGTCGGGCGCGAGGAAAAGCCGTCCGGATCGATGACCGCAACATGGACCGTGCCTTCCGGGAAGTCATGCGTGATGTCCACGAGCTACAGCTCGCGATTGCGACGCAGCACCTGGCCCTTCATGACCGCAACGAACGGGTCATGCAGGCCGAAATCGGTGGTGAACGTGACGATGCCGCGCATCAGGCTCGCCGGCGGCCGCACGGCGATGGGTTCAGCGCGACCGGATCACTCGCAGGCCTGCAGGCACTCACTGTAGCGGTCGTCGCAGACCTGCACCTTGTCCTCCTCCCCTTCGGAATCCATCATGCACTTGTCCGACTCGATGTCGCACTGCTCGATGCATTTCTCGTCCGCCTGCGGCCGCGCGTCTTCGCCGACCGCCGAAGCGGCCACGACCAGGCTCGCACACAATGCGGCCAGCCAGCGGATGCTTCGGACATTCATCGACCATCGCTCCTTGGGGTCACGCGTGTATATAGGGCATGACGCGCCAGCGCGCAAATACCTACGTCGATAGCATGGGCGGGCAGTGCTGAATGCCGCCTGAACGGGGGTTCCAGGGCGTTCATGCCCGCGCCTCGGCCGCGGCCCGACGGACCAGAACATGCGTCATCGGCCCGAGCGCGCCGAACCGTTCGTCCCGCGTCTGGCCGTGATAGTAGCGGTAGTAAATCTGCTGGATGATCACCGCCAGCCGGAACAGGCCGAATACGCGGTAGAAGCGAAAGTCGTCGACGGGCAGGCCGCCGGCCTCTCCATAGCGATGCAGGACCTCGCCGCGGGTCAGCGAACCCGGCAGCTGCGTCGGCAGCATGCGGGTGGCCAGCATTTCCGGTCCGTCGCCCGCTTCGACCCAGTAGGCCAGCGAGCAGCCAAGATCCATCAAGGGATCGCCGATCGTCGCCATCTCCCAGTCCAGCACGCCGACCAGGCGTTCGGGCTGGCCGGAATCGAACACGACATTGTCGAGCTTGTAGTCATTGTGAATGAGCGCCGTGCGGCCCGATTCCGGCGGCTCGTTCGCCGCGAGCCAGGTCGTCACTTCCGTGGCCTGCGGCGCATCGGCGGTCTGCGCCTGCGCGTAGCGCTCCGTCCAGCCCCGGACCTGGCGCGCCACGTAGCCATCGGGCCGGCCCAGATCGGCGAGACCCAGCGACCGATAGTCGAGGCCGTGCAGCCGCGCCAGCACGTCGATGAGCGCTGCCTGCTGGGCGCGCACCAGTACGGGCGTCGCGGCCAGTCCCGGCGGATAGTCGCGGCGCAGGATGATGCCGCGGATGCGTTCGACGACATAGAACGGAGCGCCGATCACGGACTCGTCGGCGCAATAGTGCAACGGCCTCGGGCACTCCGCGAAACCCGCGCGCAGGCCCGACAGCACGCGGAACTCGCGGCTCATGTCGTGGCCGGACTTCGGCCGGGTGCCGATCGGCGGGCGGCGCAGCACGAGTTCGACGCTGCCCGCGGTCAACAGGTAACTCAGGTTCGAGAACCCCGACGGAAACTGCCGCAGGTCGAGCGGCAACTCGAGTCCGGGGATGTGCCCGGCGAGGTAGCTTCCGAGCCGCGCGGCGTCGAGCGCCTCGCCTGCGCGCACAGGCGCAGCATCGTCAATCAGGCTCATCCGGCATGGTCCCGCAGCATGTGCCTCGCGACCGAGATCTTGTGCACTTCGTCGGGCCCGTCGTAGATGCGCGCCGCCCGCTCCTCGCGATAGAACCAGGCGAGCAGCGTGTAGTCGGTCATGCCGAGGCCGCCGTGCACCTGCAGCGCGCGATCCACGACGCGCTGCAGCACATCGGCGACATGGAACTTGATCATGCTGATGTCGTCGCGCGCGGCCTTGGCGCCGGCCTGGCCGATGCGCCAGGCCGTGTACAGCACCAGTAGCCGCGCCGCACGGATTTCCGCAGCGCTTTCGGCGATCCAGGCGCGCACGATGTCGCTGTCGCCGAGTCGCCGGCCATCCGGATCGATGACGCGTGTCGCTGCGCGCCCCACCATCATCGTGAGCGCGCGCTCGCAGATGCCGAGCCAGCGCATGCAGTGATGGATGCGGCCGGGACCGAGCCGCGATTGCGCGAGCCGAAAGCCCTCACCGCGCGGGCCCAGCAGCAGATCCGCCGGGATGCGGCAATTCTCGAATGCGATCTCGCCGTGCGAAAACAGGTCGGTGCCCGCGTGCCCCATGACCGGCGTATTGCGCAGCAGGCGATAGCCCGCGCTGTCGGTTGGCACGAGGAACATGCTGGCCTGGCCGTGCGGCGGCCCGTCGGGATCGGTTACGGCCATGACGATGCAGACGCTCGCGCCGTCGGCCCCGGTCGTGAACCACTTGCGCCCGTTCAGCACCCAGCCGTCGCTCTCGAGCGTGGCGCGTGTCTCGAGCATGAGCGGATTCGCGCCGCTGTTACCCGGCTCGGTCATGCCGAAACAACTGCGGATTTCACCCGCGACCAGCGGCTCGAGCCAGCGCCGCTTCTGCGCCGCGGTCCCGAATTCGTGCAGCAGCTCGACGTTGCCGGCGTCAGGCGCATTGCAGCCGAACACGTAGTGCGCGAACGGACAGCGGCCCAGCGCCTCCGAGATCAGCCCATGCGTCAACAGGTCGAGGCCAAGACCACCGTGCTCGTGCGGATAGACAGGTCCCCAGAGCCCGAGCTTTTTGACTTCGGCGCGCTTGCCGCGCAGCACCGGCAGCAGCGGGCCCAGGCCGGATTGCAGGAACGCCGCCTCGAGCGGAATCAGCTCGCGGTCCACGTACTCGCGCACCCGGTTGACGATGATCTGCTTGGTCGGCTCGAGCTGGAAATCCATGACCGGCATCCCTTGGATCAGCGCTGCGTGATCAGCTGCGTGAACGCCGGTTGCTCCAGGTGGCTCACCGTGTTCAATGATTCGATCGTGACCGTCTCGCCGTCGAACAGCAAGCTGCTGACCCCCGTGTTGAAGAATGTCAGTTTCAGGCGCAACAGGTCCCAGTCGGCAAGGCCAAGCGCCGGCTGCATCGCAGCCGCCAGCGATCCGGCGGAACCAAACAGGACCGCATTGCGACCGCGCCCGGCATCGTTGAGAAGCGTTGCGAGCGCAGCGGCGCAACGGTCACGAAATGCCGGATAGGTTTCGACATCGCGCAGCTCGCCGGCCGCCCAGGCCTTGAGTGCTGCCGACAACCGGCCGTGAAATACGCGGCGATCTTCCACGGCCTCGGGACGCGCGCCGATGCCCTGGTGCGCGGCCAGCAAGGACAAATGATCGTATTCCTCGATACCCGGCAAGGGTTGCACGGGCAGGAGATCACCGCCCTGCTCGGCCGCGGCCTGCACAAAGGTATCCGCCGATTCGCGCTGGCGCCTGAGCGTGCCGGAGTAAACCCGATCCACACGGCGTCCGATGGCGCGCCAGTGGCGCGCAAGCTGCCTGCATTGTGCAATACCGGTCTCGGTGAGCCGGTCGTAGTCATCGCTGCCGAACGCCGCCTGCCCGTGGCGCACCAGA
>CAYZDW010000021.1:0-6822 GCA_964477175.1 uncultured Steroidobacteraceae bacterium
GCCCGCGAGCAGTCGGCGCGCGATTGCGATCGACGCGTCAGTCGTGACCGTATAACCATTCGGAACACGGACCCGCGCGGTGACCCTGCGGCTCGCGGCATTGCGCGCTTCGCCCCAGACCAACGCGGGCGTCTTCTCGCGCTCCGCGACGCTTGGGCCAGGCGCGCCTTTCCGGATGCGCCACTTCATGAATGACTGCGCGGGACCCGAACGTAGCAGCCCGCCAAACTTGCCGAGGCGGCGCAGGTTCGTGAGCGCACGCGGCGACACCGGCACATAGACCTCGATATTCGGGATACCCGTGGTGCGATACGCGGTACTGACGTCGCCCCAGGGAATCGCGGTGGCCTGCTTCTCGCCGGCGCCGAAATCGATGCGCCGCGTGCGCGAGCCGAGCGGGATACGACGGATCACGCCTTCCTCACGGACGCGGCTGCCGTGACCCAGGCCTTCGACGCTCGTCGCGGCGGTCCCGCGGCTCAGTCCCGAGCGGCTGTCGAAACCGAGCGCGAGGTGAGTCGCGTCCGGCAGCGCCTGCTTCAGCGTCAGCGCGATGCAATCGGTCGGCACGACATCGAAGCCGACTCCCGGGCAGACGACGATACCGGCCTGCTTTGCGTCAGAGTCCTGGCGAAAACCCAGCTCGAAGACCTCGATTTCGCCCGTGATGTCCGTGTAATGCGCGCGCGCCGCAAGGCAGGCGGCCATCATCGGGCCGGCGGTCCCCGAAAAGGGCCCGGCACAGTGCAGGACGACCCGGCTGCCCGCGAGCGCGCCCACAACCGCCGTGGCATCGTCGAGGCCGAAGACGCGCGACGCGCAGCCAAGCTCACGGGCCAGTTCCTGGACCGGGCCGGCCGAACGCCCGGCCAGGATCGGCGCGAGACCCGCGGCAGCAGCCGCGCGCGCGATCAATTCACCCGTGTAGCCGTTCGCGCCGTAGATCAGGAGGCCGGTGATCATCGCGCGATAACGCTGATCTCGATTCGGTTGTTGGCCTGCGCCGCCGCATTCCACTGGCCGGCCGTCGCCTGGTCGATGGGCGGATAGGAAGCCGCCAGGCGGTCACGCGGACCGGGCACGAGCTCGAGCTCGATCGCGCCATTCGTTCGCCGACGCACCGTTGCGGCCAGATTCGCGAATGCGAGCGGCAACCGCGCCGCGCCGCCTTGCGTGTCGTCGTACGGATTGCCCATCTGCTCGCATTGCGATGCGGCCGTCGCCCCGGGCGCGAGCGTATATCCCTGCTCGCCGGTGCCGGACAGGCAAAAGCTTCCCGAGTAGGTCTCGATCCCTACCGTGCCGCCGATGGCGGAGCGCTCGAGCTGGGCCACGATTGTGCGCACCGCTTCAAGCCGCGCCGGCGCGACTGGCGGTTCGCCAAATGGCACCGACAGCACCATCGGGCGCGACCCGTCGTCTTCGGCCGCACTGGCGGGTGGCCTCTCGCTGACGACGCGCCATTTTTCGATGGCCTGGGTCAGCGCCTCGTTGGATGCGGTGACGGCTTCGAACGCACGCTGGGCTTGCACTGTTGCACCCTGCAATTGCCAGTACAGCACGCCGACCACGATGAGCGCGATGAGCGTGGTTGCCGTCGCGAGGATCCAGCCCCAGGGCCTTGCGACGGCCACTTCGGCAACCGGCTCGGTCTCCTCCCCGGGCTGTGCCGGCTCCTTCGGTCGCAACTCGGCGACGATCCGGTGCATGTGTGAGTCGAGCGTCGAAACCATGAACCGGCGCAACTCGATGCTCTGCTCCTTCAACATCGCCTCGACCAGTCCGCGCAGGCGCGGATCGGCCGGCCCCGGCGGCGCTTGCGTCGTGGGCTCGCCTGTCGACGCTGCCCCGCCGCCATTGACCGGCTGCAGTATCGAAGGCTCGTCGTCGCGCCGTTCCGGCAGCAGCTGCAACTGGTACAGCGCCTTCGTCACGTCGATCGGCCGGATGGACTTGGGCAGCACACCGACCGCGCCCGAGGCGCGCGCCTGGCCGGCATAGAGCTCGCCCTCCTGAGAGGTGTACATCATGATCGGGATGGCGGCGAGATCGGGATTCGCCTTGATTTCACGCACCGCCCGCAGTCCGTCTATGCCGGGCATCAGGTGATCCATGAAGATCATGTCCGGATGGTGGTCCCTGAGGTACTCGAGGGCCGATTCGGCCGAATCGGCGCTGTCGACTTCGATCCCGTATTTCTCGAGCATCCGGCTCAGGACGACCCGCGCGGACTTGGAGTCGTCAACGACCAGAGCACGCTTGCCCGGCATCATGCCTCTCCCTGAATGCGCCGTGCGAAGTGTAGCGCAGGCAAGTGTCAGCGCGCGGTGTGAAATGGAGAGACCGCCGGGACCCGACATATTTTCGTCCGCCCGCTAATCGTTCAGGCCTGCACGGCAGTAGAGTGGGAAGCGGGTCGTTCGGTCGGCCCGAGGAGGGCGCGATGTCGCCGGCCATGCGCGGTCTCGGAGCGTTGCTTGCACTATGCGGCTCTGTGTTGCCGGTCTCCGCGGATGAGCCGCCGGCAACGACCGGCGCACCCGTCGAATTTTCGGTGCTCACTCCGGGCCTCGAAGGAAAATTCGTCGTGTTCACGGGGATCGATCTCACCCTGGTGGGCATCAGCCATCTCTCGGACATACGACGATCGAACGCCCTGCGCGAACTCGTCGAGCGCGAGAGCTATGATCCCTGCCCCCGGATTGCCGCAGCCATCACGGCGGCACTGAAAGACGCCGGCCGCACGGGGATTCACGAACCCATTTCGCGTCGGCTACCGGGCCGGCTCCAGTCACTCACCTTGAGCGACCTGCCTGAGAACCCGCAAGGCGCGCTGCTGCTCGATGTCACGATCCAATGGATCGCCTTGCGTGCCCTCGCGACCAGCGACAAGTTCCGACCCGTCATTTGGCTCACCTGGCGCCTGATCAGTCCGCGCGGCGAGCTGGTCGCGCCTGGTCGCGAGCTCCGCTACGCCCATGCGCCACCCCAAAAGAAATCCGCCGGCGCCAGATCCGCGGCGGCACCGACTTCGGGGGCGACGCCCGCTGCGCCTCCATCCGATGCCGGCACGCAGGAACTCTGTTCTTTCCGTTCCTTCGATTTGGCCCGGAAGGATCCCGAAGCGCTCTGGACTTGTTTCGACGAGGCGTTCCTGGCGGCAGGCAAGCTGCTCGTCGACCAGCTGCCGCAGCCGCGGCAATGATCGACCACGAATGACCCTCGGCGTCAGTTCTTCAGCCGATACCCGGTCCGGAAGATCCAGGCCACCAGCCCGAGGCAGATCAGCAGGAACACCAGCGTTATCGCCAGGCTGACGCCGACACCGACGTCCGAGGTGCCGAAGAAGCTCCAGCGGAAACCGCTGATCAGGTACACGACCGGGTTGAACAGCGTGACAGTGCGCCAGGCCGGCGGCAGCATGTCGATCGAGTAGAAGGCGCCGCCCAGGAATGTCAGCGGCGTCACGATCAGCATCGGCACGAGCTGCAACTGCTCGAAGTTCTTCGCCCAGATGCCAATGATAAAGCCGAACAGGCTGAATGTCGCCGCCGTCAGCAGCAGGAAGGCGATCATCCACCCCGGGTGCAAGACGTGGATCGGCACGAACAGCGCCGCGGTCGCAAGAATGATCAGTCCTAGGGCAATCGACTTGGTAGCCGCCGCGCCGACATAGGCGAGAACGATTTCGAATGTGGATACCGGGGCCGACAACAGTTCGTAAATGGTTCCAGTGAACTTCGGAAAATGAATGCCGAATGAGGCATTGGAAATGCTCTCGGTGAACAGCGACAGCATGATCAGTCCCGGCACGATGAAAGCGCCGTAGGGCACGCCGCCGACCTCGGTTATGCGCGCGCCGATCGCGGCCCCGAATACCACGAAGTAGAGTGAGGTGCTGATGACCGGCGTCAGCACGCTCTGCATGAGCGTGCGCAGGAAGCGTGCCATCTCGAAGCGGTAGATGGCCCAGACGCCGTGGCGATTGAAGGCGACGGCGCTCATCGCCGGAATCCCGCGCGTTCGCTGACGAGGCTGACGAAGATCTCTTCGAGCGAGCTTTGCCTGGTATTGAGGTCCTTGAACCCGATGCCGAGCTCCGAAAGCCGCCGCAGCAGCGCCGGTATGCCGGTCTGCTCCTCGCTGGCGTCGAAGGTGTATTCGAGTTCCTGCCCACCGGCGTTGAGAGTCAGCTTCCAGGCGTCGAGCCCTGCCGGAATAGCCGTCATCGGCTCCTGCAGGTGCAGGGTGAGCTGCTTTTTCCCGAGTTTCCTCATCAGCCGGATCTTGTCCTCGACGAGGATCAGCTCGCCTTTGTTGATGACGCCGATGCGGTCGGCCATTTCCTCCGCCTCGTCGATATAGTGCGTGGTCAGAATGATCGTGACGCCGCTGTCGCGCAGCCGCCGCACCAGCGCCCACATGTCGCGGCGCAGCTCGACGTCTACGCCAGCGGTCGGCTCGTCCAGGAACAGGATGCGCGGTTCGTGCGCCAGGGCCTTGGCGATCATGACGCGACGCTTCATGCCGCCGGAAAGCGTCATGATCATGTCGTTGCGCCTGTCCCAGAGCGACAGGTCGCGCAACACTGACTCGACGTGCTTCGGGTTCGGCGCGCAGCCAAACAATCCGCGGCTGAAGCTGGCGGTCGCGCGCACGGTTTCGAAAGCGTCGGTCACGAGCTCCTGCGGCACCAGGCCGATCATCGAGCGGGTCGCGCGGTAGTCGCGCAGGATGTCCTGGCCGTCCACGAGCACCGTGCCGGTCGACGGCGTGACGATGCCGCAGACGATGCTGATCAGCGTGGTCTTGCCGGCACCGTTGGGGCCTAGCAGCGCAAAGATTTCGCCGGCCTGGATCTCGAGATTGACGTTCCCGAGCGCCTGGAGGCCCGACGCATAGGTCTTGGTCAGGCCGGATATGGAAATGATCGGCACGCAGCGATTCTACCGGGGTTCCCGATCCGGCAGCTCGGCGAGACGCCGCTCGAGCGAATCGCCGCCTGCTAGAAGTAACCCTCACGCAGGTTGATGTTGTATTCGAGATACGCCTTCAGGCAACAGAGCATCTGCGTCCAGCCGTAGCAGTTGCCGTAGGAGCTCTTGAGCCCTTTCGGATCCTCGCGCCAGCCGGATTCGGCGATCTTCACGAGCGTCGTGCTCGCATCCAGCGCCTCGAATGTCATTGCGACGCACGTGTTGTAGCCACCCTCTTCGGCCTCCCAATCGAACTCGATGCGCTCGTTCGGCACGAGCTTCGCGACCCTGACGGGGAATTCGCCAGGGTGGTCTCCAAATTTCCACAGGACCGTCGCGCCCTGCTTCAGGGGCCCGCTGGCTCCGCCCGCCGTGAAATAGCTGGACAGTTGAATCGGTTCGGTCACGGCATCGAACACCACCGCGACCGGCCTTGCGATCTTCGCGTGGACCTGGAACTTGAGTTCCATCGGTATCCCCCCTTGTCTCGTTTCCAATAATGTTATATTAATATAACATGATCTCCCGACTCGACAAGCAGGACCGCGTCTTCAAGGCGCTCGGTCACTCGACGCGCCGCCGGATCCTCGACCTGCTGCGGGACGCGCCCAGGACTACGGGCGAACTTTGTGACCGTTTTCCCGAACTGGACCGCTGCACGGTTATGCAGCACCTGGGTGTGCTGGAGCGCTCGGATCTCGTCGTCGCCCGTACCGATGGGCGGCTGCGCTGGAACTGCCTGAATGCGATGCCGATCAAAGAGATCCACGACCGCTGGATCGGCGCCTATGCGACGCAGGCCGCCGAACTGCTTGCGCGCCTGAAGCGCGACCTCGAGTTGCCACAGCATCAAAAAATGCCGAGGCGGGCTTGAGACGCGCGACAGTCGCGCGAGTCTTGACGAAACGGCCGCAACCACGGCTAATCGGCGATCATGACCCTGATGCGCTGCGCCCTTACCCTCTGGTTGGCGACTATCACGCCAGCCATGGCTGCAGGCAAAGTCAGCCTGAGCGCCGAGCAGGTAGAGTTTGAAGGGCTAAACGTTGACGGTTTGAAACTCCATTGGACGCCCGGCACGAACGGTAGCGGGCAGGCGACGCTGCGCGCCGGCCGAATTGAAGGCGTCGCCGCGACCGGCCCATTGTCGAGGCTCACGATCGACTGCGCGGAGCTTTCGATTTCCGGTAACCTGCTGAGCTGCGAAAACGGCCGCTTGAGCGGCGCGCTTGGCAGCCTGGGCAGCCAGAACACAAGATTCAACGCACGCACGCAGCCCGATGGCAGCCTGCTGCTGCACCTCGATGCCTTTGCACTGGCCAGTGGTCGAGCGAGAATGGATCTGCGGCTCGACGGTTCGGACTGGCAACTTGACTCCTCCCTATCGGAACTCGACCTTGCGGCGCTTGCGCCAATCGCCGTGCCCTGGTTCGAGTTGCCGGAAGGATTCACGGTCGCGGGCCGCGCTTCTGGCCGTGTTCACGCGACCGGCCGCGATGATGAGCTGCGCACCGCGGACGCGGATCTCGCGATCACGCGCCTCAATTTCGCCGATGCAGCGGGCACGCTTGCCGGCGAGGCGGTCGCGGGCGATTTCAAGGTGAAGCTCGTGGCCGATCGTTCGGGAGCCTACGCGACCGATGGCAGGCTCGCCCTGTCCGGCGGCCAGGCCTACAGCGATCCGGTGTTTCTCGATTTCGGCGTGCATCGCATGGTCGTGGATTTCGCCGGGATGCTTTCGTCGGACGCATCGCGATTCGTTGCGCGCGAGTTTGCTCTAGTGCATGACGACGTCGCCAGGGTATCCGGATCCGCGACAATTGATTTCGCCGGCGAAACCCTGTTG
>CAYZDW010000022.1:0-3303 GCA_964477175.1 uncultured Steroidobacteraceae bacterium
TCTCTACCGCGCCTGCCACACGCTGCGCGGCGCCTCGCGCACGGCGGAGATCCGCCACAGCATCCGCCTCGCGGAGCCGCTGCACCGCTGGCTGCGCCGGATGTTCGATCACGACTGCAGCTTCGACGAGGCCGGGCTCGCGGTCCTCGCCGATTGCGTCGTGGGCTTCGAGGACATCCTGGCCGCGGTACACGAGTCCAGCGGCCACTTCACCAACCTGGACCGGCTGGTGCGCCGCGTCGAGGAGCAGGACGCGGCGCTCGAACGCCGCCTTACCGAGGCGCCGCCGGCGGCTGCGGCGGCCGAAGTCGAGGCCGAGGCACCCGAGGAGCCGCCACCCGTGGTGGCACCGCTGCCCGAGGCGCCGCCGCCGCTGTCGCTCGAAGCCCTGGTGCCGGGCGTCGTCGCTGCTGCGGTGGTGCCGGAACGCGACGTGCATGGGCTGTTGCCCAAGAGTTTCGACGACACCGGCATCATCGGCGCGCCACCCTATCTGCAACAGTCCGAGGCGGCGGCGGAGACACCGGTGCCGGCGCGCACGGAGGATTACGACCCGGACGTCGCTGCGATCTTCAGCGAAGAGGCGACCGAGCTGCTCGAAGCCGCGGATGCGGCGCTCGGCGCCCTGCGGGCCGAACGCGGCAGCCGCGAGCGCATGGTCGAGCTGCAACGCGCGTTGCACACGCTGAAGGGAGGCGCGCGCATGGCCGGCATCAGCGCCATGGGTGACCTGAGCCACGAGGTCGAGTGGCTCCTGATGCATGTCGGCGACGATTCCGTGCAGCTCGACGAGCGCAGCCTAGAAGTGCTGCAGTCGAGTCTCGACGAACTGAACCGCATGCGCGATTACGTCGGTGCCGGGCGCCCGGTGGAGCCTGCGCGCGACCTCATCACCCGCATACGCATGATCGGCCGCGGGCGACCTGCCGAGCCCGCCAAACCCGCGGTCGCGCTGCCGCCGATACCGGCGCCTGCAGCTGCTGCCACGGCACCGCCCGCGAAAGCGGCAGTACCCGTGATTCCGCCGCCGGTCGAGATGGAGCCTGAGGCAGAACCGGAATTTGAATCAGAACCTGCCGCCGAGGCTGCGGAGGCAGCCAACCTGGCAGCAGCGCCGGTAGCGGCCACCGCCGGACCGCCGACCCGGGATGCCACAGCGGATCGTGGCGAAATTGCACGCGTCGACGCCGAGCTTCTCGACAACATGCTGAATGCGGCGGGCGAAGTCAGCATCTTCCGCGCGCGTCTCGAGCAGCAGCTCGCGTCGGTCGATTTCAACCTGGCCGAGCTCGGCCGCGTCGTGCAGCGCCTGAAAGACCAGCTGCGCAAGCTCGAAATCGAGACCGAGGCCCAGATCCTGCACCGGCACGTCGATCAGGGCACGCGCCGCGACGATTTCGATCCATTGGAACTCGACCGCTACTCGTCGATCCAGCAGTACTCGCGCGCGCTGGCCGAGACCAGCTCCGACGTCGCGAGCCTGCAGAGCCTGCTCGCGAGCCAGACGCGCGAGGCCCAGAGCCTGCTGACCCAACAGGGCCGCATCGTCTCCGAGTTGCAGGGCGGGCTGATGCGCACGCGCATGGTGCCGTTCCAGAGGCACGTACAGCGCCTGACGCGCATCGTGCGCCAGGCCGCCGCCGAGATGGGCAAGAAGGCCGAGCTCGGAGTCAGCGGCGCGGCCGGCGAACTCGACCGCCAGGTGCTGGAGCGCATGCTGCCACCATTCGAGCACATGCTGCGCAACGCCATCGTGCACGGCATCGAAGCGCCCGCCGAGCGGGTGGCCGCCGGCAAGGGCGAGTCCGGTCGCGTCGAGATGGCGCTGCGGCGCGAGGGTTCCGAGGTCGTGATCACGGTCGCCGACGATGGCGGCGGTGTGAATCTCAAGGCAGTGCGCGACCGCGCCGTTTCGCTCGGCCTCATGACGCCGAAGCAGGAATTGTCCGACGAGCAGGCGCTGCAGCTGATCCTGGAGCCCGGTTTCTCGACGGCCGGCAAGGTCACGCAGTCCGCCGGTCGCGGCGTCGGCATGGACGTCGTCGCGACCGAGATCAAGAAACTGGGCGGGTCGCTCTATACGGAAACCGATGCCGGCAAGGGCACACGCTTCACTGTGCGCCTGCCATTTACGCTCGCGATCAGCCAGGCGCTGGTCGTGCGGGTCGGCGAAGAACTCTTCGCGCTGCCGCTGCCGACCGTCGAGGGCGTCGTGCGCGTGCCGCGCTCGGAAGTGCTGCGCCACCTGGCGGAAGAAGCTGCGGGTTTCGATTACGGCGGCCAGAAGTACCGCTTCCAGCACCTCGCCATGTTCGTCGGCGGCACGCCGGCGGCGATGCCCGACCAGGACACGGCCGTGCCCGTGATCCTGGTGCGCGCCGGCGAGCATTCGACCGCGATCGTGACCGACGAGCTGATCGGCAGCCGAGAGATCGTCGTGAAGTCCGTGGGGCCGCAGATCTCGGGTATCCGCGGCATCTCGGGCGCGACCATCCTGGGCGACGGTCGCATCTGCGTGATCCTCGATGTCGGCGCGCTGGTGCGCTCCGAATGGCGCCAGCGGCCTGCCCCCGACTCGCGCCTCGTTGGACAGGCGGATCGGCGCGTATTCGCGCTGGTGGTGGACGATTCGATCACCGTGCGCCGCGTGACTCAGCGCTTGCTCGAGCGCAACGGCATGCGGGTCATCACGGCCAAGGACGGCCTCGAAGCCGTCTCGGTGCTGCAGGACGAGATCCCGGACGTGATCCTGCTCGACATCGAAATGCCGCGCATGGACGGCTACGAGGTCGCCTCACACGTGCGCAATGACCCGCGCCTGAAGGACATCCCGATCGTCATGATCACCTCGCGCGTCGGCGAGAAGCACCGCGCGCGCGCGATCGAGCTCGGCGTCAACGAATACCTCGGCAAGCCCTATCAGGAGGGCCAGTTGCTGCAGGCGATCGAACCGCTGGTCCGGCGGGCTCCGCATTGAACGCCGAGCAGGAACTCTACGGGTTGCTGGTGCCGCTTCTCGACGAGCGCCTCCTCGTGCCGCGCGCCTGCGTCGCCGAGGTCACCGGCTTCCAGCCCCTGCAGGAGATGCCGGGCGCACCGCCCTGGTACCTCGGCATCGCTGCCTGGAACGGCCGCGGGATCCCGGTCGTGTCTTTCGAGGGCGCCTGCGGCAAGCGCATCCCGGTGATCGGCGGGCGCACGCGCATCGTCATCTTCACCTGCCTCGGCCAGAAACTGCCGGCCGGGCATTTCGGCATCGCGACCCAGGGTTTCCCGCAGCTGGTGCGCGTGAGCCCGACCGTG
>CAYZDW010000023.1:0-3127 GCA_964477175.1 uncultured Steroidobacteraceae bacterium
CCCACTGGCAGGGCGTCGAGCATGCCGCGCGTTCGGGTGGCATCAGTTTTTTCGAAGGCATGCGGTTGCTCGCGGGTGTGAGCGGCGAGCCTCGCGTCGCGGTGGGGGAGGACGAGCAAGTCCAGTCCTGGTCCGGCCTCGTGCCGGGTGCCGCACTCAAGGAGTTGCTCGATCAGCTGCGTAATCCCGGTGCCGATGGCGGCGCTGTGCCACCGGCGCTCAGGGCCACGCTGCGGCCCTACCAGCAGGCCGGATTCCACTGGCTGCGCCTGCTCACCGGGCTGCGACTCGGCGCCTGCCTGGCCGACGACATGGGTCTCGGCAAGACCGTGCAGGTGATCGCGCTGTTGCTCGATGCACGCGCTGCGCGCCCGAGCCTGGTGGTCGTGCCGGCATCGCTGCTCGCGAACTGGAAAAGCGAACTCGAGCGCTTCGCGCCGACCTTGCGTTTCGTGGTCGCCCATCCTTCGGAATCGGACCTTGAGTTCGACGATGCCGCGCATCTGGAGCGCGCATTGGCCGGCTTCGACGTCGCGATCACGACTTATGGGATGATCACGCGCAACGAGGCCTTGCGGCAGTTCGAGTGGAACTTCGTCGTGCTCGATGAAGCGCAGGCCATCAAGAATGCCGGCTCGCAACAGGCGCGCGCCGCGCGCAAGCTCAAGGCCGCAAGCCGCATCGCACTCACGGGCACGCCCGTCGAGAACCGCGCGTCCGATCTGTGGTCGCTGTTCCACTTCCTGAATCCCGGCCTGCTCGGGGACGCGAAGTCGTTTGGCGCGGCCATCAAGCAGGCCGCCACCGGCGGTCGCGGCTATGCGCCGCTGCGCCGGCTGGTGCAGCCCTACATCCTGCGCCGGCTCAAAACCGACCGGCGCGTCGTCGCCGACCTGCCCGACAAGACCGAGGTGCGGGCGTACTGCGGCCTCACCCGTGCCCAGGCGCTGCTCTACGAACGCAAGGTGGCGGAGATGGCGCAGCGCCTGGCGAGCGTCGAGGGCATCGGGCGGCGCGGCCTCGTGCTCGCAACGCTCATGCAGTTGAAGCAGATCTGCAATCACCCGGCGCACTGGCGCGGCGACGGCGATTACGCTCCGGCCTTGAGCGGCAAATTCGTGCGCCTCGCGGAACTCGTGGCCGAGTTGGTCGAGCGGCAGCAGAAGGCGCTGGTCTTCACCCAGTTCCGTGAAATTGCCGGACCGCTGGCCGATTTTCTGGCCGGGCTGTTCGGCCGGCCGGGACTCGTGCTGCACGGTGGCACAGCGGTGGCGCACCGGCGCGCCCTGGTCCAGGATTTCCAGCGCGATGAGGGCCCACCGTTCTTCGTGCTGTCGCTCAAGGCAGGTGGCGTCGGCCTCAACCTCACCGCGGCGACCCATGTGATCCACTTCGATCGATGGTGGAACCCGGCGGTCGAGGATCAGGCAACCGACCGGGCGTTCCGCATCGGCCAGACGCGCAACGTGCTGGTGCACAAGTTCATCTGCCGCGGTACGGTGGAGGAGAAGATCGACGCGCTGATCGCCGCCAAGGTGGATCTGGCGCGCGAGCTGCTGGATGGAGGGGGTGAGCGGATGCTGACGGAAATGAACGATCGCGAGCTGCTGGAGCTGGTCGCGCTCGATATCCACAAGGCCTGCGGCGAATGAACTGGTGGGCTTACAGGCCGCGCCGCAGCGTCGGCGACATTCGCTCCAGGGCGACGGCGCGCGCCGACAAACTGCGCAAAAAGGGTACGCGCCTCGTACCCGTGATCCTGGAAGGGCGCACGATTGCCCGCAGTTTCTGGGGCAAGGCGTGGTGCCAGAATCTGGAGGCCTACCGCGACTATGCCTACCGGCTGCCGCGTGGCCGCAGTTACCTGTCGCACCGGGCCGTCATCGACCTCAAGGTGAAGCCGGGCAGCATCGAGGCGCTGGTCAGCGGTTCGGAACTCTACAACGTCGCGGTCAAGGTTCGCCCGCTCAGTGCCGCGCGCTGGGCGCACATCCGCGCGCGTTGCGCCGGCGAGATCGGATCGCTGATCGAATTGCTACAGGGACGGTTGTCAGGGTCCGTGATGCAGATCGTGACCGACCGTAATCATGGGCTGTTCCCACGGCCGGCGGAGATCGAGATGCACTGCTCCTGCCCCGACTGGGCGACGATGTGCAAGCACGTCGCGGCGGCCATGTATGGCGTCGGTGCCCGGCTCGATCGCGAGCCTGAGTTGCTGTTCGCGCTGCGCAAAGTCGACCATTTGCAGTTGATCGCCGGAGCGGCCGACGTCGGCGGCGTCACGCGGGTTGCATCGACTGCGAAGACGATCGCGCCAGCTTCAGTGGCCAATGTGTTCGGCATCGACTTCGAACCGGAGGTCGAGAAGATCGCGCGGCCCGGCAGGTCGCCGGCACGAAAGAAGAAATCGACGAAGTCCCGGAAGGCCAAAACCAAAAGCCGGGCAACTCGATCCAGGTCTGTCGGCAGCAAGCGCCGGACGACTGGAAAAGTTTGAAGCGGGGTGAGGAGACAGTCCCGGGGACTGTCCCGTCCTCTCCGCACGCTGAGATGTAGAGTCGCTCCCATGGCGCACGGACTTTCCAAAACCCGCCTCATGTCCTTCCGTCAGTGCCCGAAGAAGCTCTGGCTGGAAAAGCACCGTCCCGAACTTGCCGAAGAAGATCCGGGTCGCCAGGCGATCTTCGACTTGGGCCACGAAGTCGGCGCGATGGCGCGGCGCCTGTATGACGCCGGTGGCGGGATCCTGATCGGGCACGACACCGATCTCAGTTCGGCGATCAGGCAAACCCTTCAGGAAATCGCCACCAATTCTTCGGCGCCGATCTTCGAGGCAACGCTCGAGCGCAACGGCTTGCTTGCACGGGCGGACATTCTGGTACGGGACGGTGACGGTCCCCGGCTGGTCGAGGTGAAGGCTTCCACCTCGGTCAAGGAAGAGCACGTCGTCGACTGCGCGATCCAGTCCTGGATTTTCGAAGCCTCGCCGGCCCGCCCGAAGAGGGTGTCCCTGGCGCACGTCAACAACCAGTTTGTCTATCAGGGCGATGGCGACTACGCCGGGTTTTTGACTGAAGCAGATATCTCGGCCGATGTTGCACCCGTCCGGGCAGCCGTTCCGGAGTGG
>CAYZDW010000024.1:0-7002 GCA_964477175.1 uncultured Steroidobacteraceae bacterium
ATGAACCTTCTGACGACTGCACAACGCAATCAGCTGCTCGCCAACGGTCGCGCCCGGCAGTGCGTGACCCCAGGCGTCACCCACGCTGTGCGGCACGAAATCAATCACGAACTGCTGGACCACCGGCACCGGTACCGGGAGGGGGAGGGTGGCTCCATACCGCAGGCGGTACCAGAGGCACCACAGCTCGAGCGATTTCCGATAAGCCCGCTTGGTATGCGCGGCGCCGGCAGGGCGCGCATCCGAGGAAGCGGAGTTGCAGGTCTTTCAAGAGGTTGCGGTTTCGGCAGATGCCAAATCCATGAGGCCGGACCGATGCCAATATCGTCGGCTTGAGCTTGCAAACTATCGCGCGACTTCTAACGGGTAAGAGATTTATCCCCATGCTAAAGTCGTCGGGTGACCGAAACCGCCGTTCGCGCACGTAAGCTCGTCGGTGCTGACCTGGAGCGCTGCATCTACTGCAACGGCAGGTCCATACGTCGCGAAGGCAAGCGACGCAAGAAACTGGAGTCGGTTCAGCTTTGGTTCTGTCGAAATTGCGATCGTACTTTCACCCCGCAGGTCGCGAAGGGAAAGACATATCCACTGAAAGTCGTCCTGGAGGCGCTTCAGGTCTATTACCGTGGCGAAACGCGGGCTCAGACTTCCAGGCAGATCCAGGAACGCTTCGGCATTCGGATTCCGGCGCGTACCTTGTCGACGTGGCTGGCTGAATATCGGGATCTCACGACCTACGCGCGCTTGCGGACCGACATTGCTGCCTCGTTCCAACCGCGTCGAGTCATTCGCTGGGTGCGGCTGCACCATCAACAGGTGTATCACTACGGCATCCACAATGGAAAGGTTGCCGCAATTCTTTCGACGCGCGAGCACGAGAAGTTTCAGCGCATGGGCGATTTTCTGAACGACATGGCGCAGTCGTGTCCTCACGGACTCTTTACGGTCGGAGAAAGAGCGTCGAAGGGTGCAATGAGCTTCGATCTGGACGGTGTCGAGATCAGGGTCAAGCGTAATCATGCGTGTCGCCTCGCTGGATTCGCGCTCCAGACGGTCACTCACAACCGGCGAAGGCACGACGAGCTGCAGCGCTTCATGCTGACGACGGATTCCGTGACCGTCGCCGTGGAGGTTCCGATCTATCTTTCCTCGGCAGAGCTGAATGCATTGCAACGCCAGTACGGACTGAATCACTCAAATGCTCCTTCGTCGGCCGTGACCGGACATATCGACTTCTTGCAGATCCGGAACGGCGCAATTCACATCCTCGACTACAAGCCGGACGCGCGGCATGAAAAGCCGATCGCGCAGTTGATGGTCTACGCCTTGGCGCTGTCGAGGCGGACCGGCTTGAGTCTCTTCGATTTCGTCTGTGCGTGGTTCGATGAAGATGGCTACTTCGAGTTCTACCCGCGACAAGTTGTCCAGCAGCGCCGACGGGTCGTCTAAACGCCCTCAAGTGCTTGCTTTAGCTCGGCGCACCAGGTCGAGAAGCTCGTTCGGGCATTCCGCCGTGCGAAGGAGTCGCAGGAGCTCTCTCGCGAGGCGCGGCAGCAGGCTAATCGGTCGCTCATCTGGTTCCATGACGAGGATGGCTCACTCGTGATCAAGGCGCGGCTGCCGGCCGAGGCGGGAGCGGTGTTCCTGAAAGCGCTGGAAGCGGCCGAGAACGCATTGCCTGCGCCGGACGTTTCCGCGGCAACGTCGCAGAGCGGTCAATTTTTCCGGACTGCGACTCTTACCCACCTCGTTTCAGGCGGTGGGCGAAGCCGATCAGGTGACGCTGGCGGCAATTCCTAAGACTTTGCCTGTCTCGTTCCCTAGCAAAGTCAGAAATTTTTCCTTCAAGAATGTTCTTTCCTGGACCTCCAGAGGAATGAATCGCGACATCTGGTCTCGGAATTCCTTGCCATGGATGATGTCTGGCAAGCGCCCAATCAAGCGCGCGGCCTTGCCTTTGTAGTCCGTCGCGGCGTAATCCTTGAGCTTATTGCGGATCAGTTCTCCGTCGAACTTCGCCCCTTGCTGCTGCAGCCAGTGCAAGTCCCAGATATCGCGATGACGAACATATGCCGTGCAATCGACCAGCGAAACGAGTTTGTCCGCCATGATTTCATCGAGCGACTCGACCAGGATCACCAGGTCGCCGTAGCCGTCCGGCAGGAAGTCATAGTTGCTCCGCAAAAGCTGCGGCACACGTGTGTACGCGGGAATGTTGGCGACTTCGATCTTGATCATTTGCTTGGGCAAATCGCGTTTCTTTGGAGCAGTAACCACCCTGATCTGCCATTTGTGAACCTGGACATGCCGGTATTCGGGTTCCTGAACCAACTCCTTCGGCTCCTTGACAGTCACTTCCATTCCGTACCGTTCTCCGACGTAGCGTTCGATGCAGGATTTCATGTTGAGCAGCTGCGAGGTGGCGAAATCCTTGCCGCCGACGAAATCCAGATCTTCGCTGAAACGCTGCGACCCATAGCAGAGTCTGAGCGACGTACCGCCCTGGAATGTGAGTAGGTCCAGCAATCCATCTTTGTCCAGGGCGAACAGGATGTCGTAATGCAGGAGCTCTTTCTCGATGACAGGCCGCAAGTGCGAGCGGTTGCCGGCATGCATTGCCCGTTCGACCAAATCGTTGAATTCCACGGTGCTAGTCATCGTGCGGATTCACCCTTTCCACCATTTGAGTATTGCGGCCCACGCGTTTCAGGTCGCGCCAGGCCACCGCTCTGTTGGCAATGCGCAGAGGCCGCCCCTCCAATTGGTGGATGTGGGAGAGGATGTCGGAGACCGGCCTTGCCGTATGGGTGAATTCGATCACGCCATACGGCGTTTCATAGACGCCTTTGCGTCCGGTTGTCATCACCGTCAGGCGATCGACGGGGATCTGAGAAATCTCGCCGTACTCGGAGAGCATGGACTCGAGGCTCACATAGTTGTACTCGCCCGGCCGCAGCGCCTGGGCAATCCGTTCAATCACGCGGCTATCGAAGGATTGCGCATGCGGATTCACATAAACACCGCGGCAGGCGCGCGTCAGCAGCCCGGTTTTTACCAGGCGATTGAGTCCCTCGGTAAAGGTCTTGGAACTGTCCCCCGGAAACAGCTTCGCCAGCGCTTTGCGCGTGAAAACGTGCCGCCCCTTCTGGTCCCAGTGGCGAAGAAGCTCGAATGCTTGGGTTCGATTCATATGGACAGTAATTCTATTATTATATAGAATTTATGTCCACTTATATTGATCGAAGGCAACTTCACCTCAGTCCCGGACCGCGACGACCACGCGGCGCGGGCCCGCGACCTCGAATGTGAGTTCGAGCATGAATGACTGTCCCGCAACGAGCGGTTTCCTGAGGCCCATCAACATCACGTGCAGCCCACCTGGCTCGAAGGCGATTCGCTCGCCCGCGCCGATATGCATCACGGTGACCGGCCGCATCCGCGCGATGCCATCCTCGACGCTCGAGCGGTGAACCTCCGCGCTCGCCGCGACCGGACTCCTGAGCTTGAGCAGCCGGTCGGATTTGGTGCTCTGGTTGTCGATGACGAGATAGACGGCCGCGACTTTCGCGCCCGGCGGCGTCGCGCGCGCCCAGGCGGACTCGACGGCCAGTTCGCCGGCCAGGGCTCCGCGCGCGGTGACGAGAAGTAACGGCAGCGCGAGCCAATGCAGCCGCCGCATGCTCACGCGGCACTCCGCGCGCGTGCCAGCACGCGTTTCAGGTAACGGCCCGTGAATGATGCGCCCGCGCGCGCGAGCTGCTCGGGCGTGCCCTCGGCGACGATCCGGCCGCCGCCGTCGCCACCCTCGGGGCCGAGATCGATGATCCAGTCGGCAGTCTTGATGACGTCCAGGTTGTGCTCGATGACGATCACGGTGTTGCCCTCGTCGCGCAGCCGGTGCAGCACTGCGAGCAGGTGTTTGACGTCCTCGAAGTGCAGACCGGTGGTCGGTTCGTCGAGAATATAGAGTGTCCGGCCGGTCGAGCGCTTGGAAAGTTCCTTGGCGAGTTTGACTCGTTGTGCTTCGCCGCCGGACAGCGTGGTCGCGTTCTGCCCGAGCCGGATGTAGGCAAGACCGACGTCGAGCAGCGTCTGCAGCTTGGTGGCGACGGCCGGCACCGCCTGGAAGAACGGCCAGGCGTCCTCGACCGTCAAGTCGAGGACCTCGTGGATGTTCTTCCCCTTGTAGCGCACGTCGAGCGTCTCGCGGTTGTAACGGCGGCCCTTGCAGACATCGCAGGAAACATAGATGTCCGGCAGGAAATGCATCTCGACCTTGATGACGCCGTCGCCCTGGCAGGCCTCGCAGCGGCCGCCCTTGACGTTGAAGCTGAAACGGCCGGGCTGATAACCGCGCGAACGGGCCTCGGGCGTGCCCGCGAATAGCTCGCGGATCGGCGTGAAGAGTCCGGTGTAGGTCGCCGGATTCGAGCGCGGCGTGCGGCCGATCGGGCTCTGGTCGATGTCGATGATGCGGTCGATCTCGCCGATGCCGTCCACGCCCGCGCAGGGCGCCGGCTGCTCCGAGGAGAGATCCAGCTCGCGTGCCGTGTGCCGGTACAGCGTGTCGTTGACGAGTGTCGACTTGCCCGAACCGGACACGCCCGTCACGCAGGTCATGAGCCCGATCGGGAATGCCGCGTCGATGGACTTCAGATTATTGCCGGTCGCTTGCCGCACGCGCAGCGCGCGTTTCGCATTGCCCGCGCGGCGCTGGTCCGGAATCGCGATGCGTCGTCGCCCGGACAGGTACTGGCCCGTCAACGAAGTCGGGCTCGCCTCGATGTCGGCGGGCGTACCCACGGCGACAACGCGTCCGCCGTGCACGCCGGCGCCGGGTCCGAGGTCGACGACATGGTCGGCCTGGCGGATCGCCTCCTCGTCGTGCTCGACGACGATGACGGTGTTGCCGAGGTCGCGCAGCCGGTGCAGCGTGTCGAGCAGCCGCTGATTGTCGCGCTGGTGCAGCCCGATCGACGGCTCGTCCAGGATGTACATGACGCCGACCAGGCCGGAGCCGATCTGGCTCGCCAGCCGGATGCGCTGTGACTCGCCGCCCGACAGCGTTTCCGCGCTGCGATCGAGCGTCAGATAGTCGAGCCCGACGTCCACGAGGAACCCGAGCCGGTCGGAGATCTCCTTGACCACCTTCGCGGCGATATCCGCGCGCCAGCCTTCGAGACGCAGCTCTGCGAAAAACTCCAGCGCGCGTCGCACGGGCAGGGCGGCAATCGCCGGCAGCGCCACGCCGCCGACGAACACGTGGCGCGCCGGGCGCGTGAGCCGCGCGCCCTCGCAGTCAGGGCATTGGCGCGTGCCGAGATAGCGGGCGAGCTCCTCGCGCACCGTCAGCGATTCGGTTTCGCGATAGCGGCGCTCGAGATTCGGCAGGATGCCCTCGAACCGGTGCCGGCGCTTGATCGTGCGAGCGCGCGAGTCGAAGTAACGGAACTCGATTTCCTCGCCGCCGCTGCCCTGCATCAGCACGTCCTGTACGCGCGGCGGCAATCGGCTGTAGGCCGCCTCCGGGTCGAAGCCGTAGTGATCGGCGAGCGCCAGCACCATCTGATAGTAGTAGGCATTGCGGCGATCCCAGCCGCGCACCGCGCCGCCGGCCAGCGACAACTGCGGATGCGTCACGACCCGGCCCGGGTCGAAGAACTGCTTGACGCCGAGCCCGTCGCAGCCCGGGCAGGCGCCGGCCGGGTTGTTGAACGAGAACAACCGCGGCTCCAGTTCGGGCAGCGAATAGCCGCAGACCGTGCAGGCGAACTTGTCCGAGAATACGAGTTCCTCGCGCTTCGGTTCCTCGAGGAACGCGATACGCGCCATGCCCTCGCCGAGCCGCAGTGCGGTCTCGAAGGACTCGGCCAGGCGCTGCTGGAGATCCGCGCGCACTTTGAAGCGATCGACGACGGCATCGATCGAATGCTTGCGCTTGGGATCGAGCCCGATCTTCTGGTCGAGCTCGACCATCCTCCCGTCGATGCGTGCCCTCACGAATCCCTTGCCACGCAGTTCGTCGACGATCTGCTGATGCTCCCCCTTGCGTCCGGCGATGACCGGCGCGAGCAGTGCGAGCGGCGTGCCCTCGGGCAGCGCCAGTACCTGGTCCACCATCTGACTGACCGTTTGCGCCGACAGGTCGAGCCCGTGGTCGGGGCAGCGCGGAATGCCGGTGCGCGCGTACAGGAGCCGCAGGTAATCGTAGATCTCGGTGACGGTCCCGACCGTCGAGCGCGGGTTGTGCGAAGTCGATCTCTGTTCGATCGAGATCGCCGGCGACAGGCCCTCGATTGAATCGACGTCGGGCTTCTCCATCATCGACAGGAACTGGCGCGCGTAGGCGGACAGCGACTCGACATAGCGGCGCTGGCCCTCGGCATAGATCGTGTCGAATGCGAGCGACGACTTGCCGGAGCCCGACAGTCCGGTGAACACGATCAGGCGGTCGCGCGGCAGGTCGAGGTCGATGCCCCGCAGGTTGTGCGTGCGCGCGCCGCGGATCTGGATGGTCGTGGTCATGTCATTCGATTGGGACCGCGCAGGTGGCGCGCGGCGAGCCTGCTAGAATAACCGGCCCGTTCCGTGCGCCGCAAAGGGATTTCCAGTGGTGGTCGAGGCTGGCGCGGCGCTCCTGCCCGCCGAACGCCGCTTTGTCGCGGCTTTGTCCGTGATCTACGCGACACGGATGTTCGGGTTGTTCCTGCTGCTGCCGGTGCTCGCATTGCATGCGGGCTCCTTGCCCGGGGGCACGCCGCTCGTCGCCGGACTCGCGGTCGGGGCCTATGGCCTGGCCCAAGCCCTGCTGCAGATCCCATTCGGCGTCTGGTCCGACCGCTGGGGCCGGCGCCCGTTGATCGTGGCCGGCCTGCTGCTCCATGTCGGCGGTTCAGCCTTGGGATATTTCGCGGCAAGCGCCTGGGCACTGATCGCCGCGCGCGTCGTCCAGGGCCTGGGCGCGGTATCGGGTCCGGTGATGGCACTGCTGGCCGATCGCAC
>CAYZDW010000025.1:0-2521 GCA_964477175.1 uncultured Steroidobacteraceae bacterium
CGAGGCGAGCAACGCCGTCGCGCCGAGGCTCGTGCGCAACCCTCCGGGACCGGGCGATTTTTGTCCCTGGCGGCGTCGCGCGTCACTCCTGTATCACGATACACGTCGCTCCTAGCTTCTTGCCAGGGACGAAAATCGCACGCGGTCGCGCCCATGCGGGAGTAAACCAGAGGTTCCCCCTAGCGGCGCGCGGCGACGCGCGCGTAGAGGCCGGTGATCAGCGGCCAGCAGGCTGCGCCGGCGGGCACCGCCAGCCAGCGCCTCCAGTCGGTGACCGGGTGGCCGGAGGCGCCGTCGATCCAGAACAGCAGGAACTCGTTGAGCCACAGCAGGGCCAGTATCACGGCGCTCTGCTGCAGCGGCGGAAAGGCGCGGATCTGCAGGCGCAGCTTCGACGCGACATAGGTGATCACGATCAGCGCCAGCGCATGCTGGCCGAGCAGCGCGCCGCGGAATGCGTCGAGCGCGAGGCCCGCACCCCAGGCATGGAACAGGCCCGTCATGCGCGGCGAGAGCAGGCAGAACCACAGTACGGTCAGCGCGACGAAGTCGGGGCGCAATATTTCCAGCCAGCCGGGCAGCGGCAGGACCGTTGCGGCGAGCGCTGCGATCGTCATCGCAATGATGCGCGGCCAGCCAAGGCTCGACTTGCGGGCCATGCTCAGTCGCCCCCGCTGGCATCAGGGAGAATCGATGCGGGATCCGCAGCAGGTGCGGGTTCCGGTTCCGGCTCGACCACGGTGTTGTCGAACCAGACCAGCAGGATTTCCGGATCGCGGTCGAGTGCCGCGAGCGGTTCCGCGTCGACCGCCAGTAGCGGCTGGCTCGGATCGCGCTCAACTGCGGTGATGCGACCGACCGGATAGCCGGGCGGATAAACACCGCCCAGGCCGGAACTGACCAGCAGATCGCCGGCGATGACATCGGAGTTCTGCGGCAGGTAGGGCAGCGACAACTGTCCCGAGCGGCCGGTGCCGAGCGCGATCGTGCGCGCGCCCGTGCGGTTGACCTGCACCGGAATCGCGTGCTCGGGATCGGAAATCAGGATGACCTCGGCCGAGAGCGGCCCGACACGCGTGACCTGTCCGAAGATGCCGTTGGCGTCGAGCGCAGCCTGGCCGCGGAACACACCGTCGCGGCTGCCCTTGTTGACCAGGACGCGCTGCCGGAACGGGTCCAGGTCGACGCGAACGATCTCGGCGATCAACGAGCGCTGCACGACCCGGGCCGAACTCTCGCTGGCGGCGCGCAGGCGCTGGTTTTCCTGCTGCAGCGACTCGAAACGCAACAGCTTGAGCCGGAACACGAGGTTGTCCGCCGCCAGCCGGACATTGTCGGCCTCGATCCGCGCGCGCGTCGCAAGCGACTCGCGGGCCGCGGTCCAGGCGGCGAGCGGCGCCTGCACGACCCACTGGACCGGATAGACGACCGCCGAAAGCCAGTCGCGGATCACGGCCAGGTGGTGCTGGCGGTGGTCGGCGATCATCAGACCGAACGACAGGATTGCGAGCACGATCAACCGCAGACCCAGGGCGGGTCCGCCCAGCAGCAATGGCCGCGTATCCGGCTCGTGTTTGGTCAACGGGGGCTCCGCGGGCAATCCGCAACCAATGTACACGACCCTTGCGGGTCAGCCACGGCGGACTAGCCGACGCCGAATAGGCCCGGATGCTCGTCGGACAGCTCGAGGATCCGCCCGCCGCCGCGCGCGACGCAGGTCATCGGGTCTTCGGCGATGATCACCGGCAGCCCGGTCTCTTCGATCAGCAGCTTGTCGATGTCCTTCAGGAGCGCGCTTCCGCCGGTCAGCACGAGGCCGCGCTCGGCCACGTCGGCGCCGAGTTCCGGCGGCGTCTGTTCGAGGGCCTTCTTGACGGCCTGGACGATGCCCTGCAGCGGTTCCTGCATCGCCTCGAGGATCTCGTTGGAATTCAGCGTGAAGCTGCGCGGCACGCCCTCGGACAGGTTGCGGCCCTTGACCGAGATTTCGCGGACCTGCTGGCCCGGGTAGGCGGAGCCGATCTCGATCTTGATACGCTCGGCGGTCGCCTCGCCGATCAGGATGCCGTAGTTGCGCCGGACATAGTTCGTGATCGCCTCGTCGAAGCGGTCGCCGCCGATGCGCACCGACTCGGCGTAGACGATGCCATTCAGCGAAATCACCGCGACCTCCGAGGTGCCGCCGCCGATATCGAGCACCATCGAGCCGCGCGCCTCGTTGACCGGCAGCCCGGCGCCGACCGCGGCGGCCATGGGCTCGGGAATCACGTCGACGCGGCGTGCGCCGGCGCCTTCCGCCGATTCCTGGATTGCACGGCGCTCGACCTGCGTCGATCCGAAGGGCACGCAGATCAGCACGCGCGGCGAGGGGCGCAGCCAGCGGTTGCCGTGCACCTTGCCGATGAAGTGCTGCAACATGCGCTCGGTGTAGGTGAAGTCGGCGATGACGCCGTCCTTCATCGGGCGCACGGCTGTGATGTGACCCGGCGTGCGGCCAATCATGCTTTTGGCCTCGGCGCCA
>CAYZDW010000026.1:0-10840 GCA_964477175.1 uncultured Steroidobacteraceae bacterium
TTCGCGGGTCCAGCCGTCGCGCTCGACGGCAATCGCGAGGACGTACGGCAGTTCATGCAGGAAATGTTGCGCAAGCACGGCTTCGACGAAGCCTGGCTGGCCGGTGTCATCGGGGCAGCCGAAAGCCAGACCAGGATCATCGAGCTCATGAGCCGGCCGGCCGAGCAATTCATGCCCTGGCACGCGTACCGCGACCACTTCGTGACCGCGGAGCGCATCGCGGCCGGCGTCGAGTTCTGGGCGGCGCATCGCGCGCGCCTCGCCGAAGTCGAGGAAAAGACCGGCGTCGCGCAGCACGTCATCGTCGGGATCCTGGGAGTCGAGACCTTTTTCGGGCGCATCACCGGGCGCTTCCGCGTGGTCGATGCGCTGGCGACGCTCGCGTTCGATTACCCGCCGCGCAGCGCCTATTTCCGCGCCGAGCTCGAGCAGTTCCTGCTGCTCACGCGCGAGGAACAGGTCGACGTCGGCACCGCACTCGGTTCGTACGCGGGCGCGATGGGGGCTCCGCAATTCATGCCGCGCAGCTATCGTGCTTACGCCGTGGACGGGGACGGCGACTCCCGCCGCGACCTCTGGGGCAGCTGGCACGACGTCATCGCGAGCGTCGCGAACTATCTCGTGGAACATGGCTGGCGTGCCGGCAAGCCGGTGGCCGCGCCTGCCAGCCTGTGGTTCCCGCGCGCGGATAGTCTCGTCGCCGGCAGCCTGGCGCCCGACACGACGGTCAAGGCCTTGCGCGATCGGGGGCTCAGCTTCGAGACCAGCCTCGACGGCAAGGCGCCGGCATTCTTCATCAGCGTCACCGGCGACCAGGGGCCCGAACTGCGCGCCGGCTTTCACAATTGCGGCGTCATCACGCGTTACAACCGCAGCGTCATGTATGCGCTCGCCGTGCACGACCTCGGCAGCCGCATCGAGACGCTTTTGCCGCCCGCGCCGTGAAGAACCGACTGGCATTGCCGGCGCTCGCCCTGCTCGCGGCAGCGGCCTGCGCGCCGCAAGCGCGCCGCGCGGAGCCGTCGGCGCCCGCTCCCGATACGGGCGGCGACACCATGCCACGCGAAGAGCCGCGTTCGCGGCTCGGCAATCCGCCGTTCTACGAGGTTGGCGGGAAACGCTACGTCGTGCTTGCGAGCGCGGCAGGTCATGTCGAGCGCGGTGTCGCGTCCTGGTACGGGCCGACCTTCCATGGCGGGCGCACGGCGACCGGCGAAATCTACGACATGCACGCGTTAAGCGGGGCGCACCCGACGCTGCCGCTGCCGGCCTGGGTGCGCGTGACCAACCTGCAGAATGGCCTGAGCGTCGTCGTCCGGCTGAACGACCGGGGGCCATTCAGCGGGAACCGGATTATCGACCTGTCACACGCAGCGGCCGAACAGCTCGACATGATTCGCGCAGGCACTGCGCTCGTCGAGGTGCGAAGCCTCACCGCCGGCAGCGCAGAGCCGCCCGCCGCGCGGGCTGCCGCCGCCGAACGATTCTTCGCGCAGGCCGGCGCCTTCGCGGATGAGGACAATGCGCGGCGCCTGGCCGAGCGGCTGCGCGAAGCCGGCGTCCTCGATGTTGCGATCACCGAAGCGCGGGTCGAAGGCCGGCGCCTGTTTCGCGTGCGCGCGGGACCGGTGGGGAGCGTCATCGAGTTCGACGCGCTGATCGAGCGGCTGCGGCGGGCCGGTATCGAGTCCGCGCGCCTGGCGCTCGACTGAAATTCTGACGCGGGAGCCGGTCGCCGCTAGAATTGGCAGCCCGGCCGCACCCCTGCGACGCCGGATTTCCATCAATCGAGGTCGATCTTGAAATTTTCGTTCGCTGCCTTGCTGTTCCTGCTGCCCGTATTTGCCCACGCCGACGCGCCTCCGCTGCCTCCACCCCCTTCGATCGATGCCAGATCCTGGATCCTGCTGGACCAGGCGAGCGGTCAGGTCATCGCCGGTCACACGATGGACCTGTCGGTCGAGCCGGCCAGCCTCACCAAGCTGATGACGGCCTACGCCGTGTTTCACGCGCTGCGCGACGGCAAGCTCAAGCTCGACACCATAGTGCCGGTCAGCGAACACGCCTGGCGCGCCGAAGGCTCGCGCACCTTCCTCGATCTCGGCGCCCGGGTGCCGGTCGAGGTGCTGCTACAGGGCATGATCGTGCAGAGCGGCAACGATGCCAGCATCGCACTCGCCGAGGCCGTCGCCGGCACCGAGCCGACCTTCGCAGCGCTCATGAACCAGTACGCCCTGCGGCTCGGCATGACGGGCTCCCATTTCGAGAACGCCACCGGGCTGCCGGGCGAGAATCACCGCGTCACCGTTTCCGACATGGCGCGGCTCGCGCGCGCGGTCATCCGCGAGTTCCCGGACTATTACCGCTGGTACTCGCAGCGCGAGTTCACCTGGAACGGGATCACGCAGGAGAACCGCAATGGCCTGCTGGCACGCGACCCCAGCGTCGACGGCGTCAAGACCGGCATGACCGACACCGCAGGCTACTGTCTCGTCTCGTCGGCGGCGCGCGATGGCATGCGGCTCATCGCTGTCGTCATGGGCACTAAAAGCATGAAGGCCCGCGAGAATGCGAGCCTGTCGCTGCTGAATTACGGATTCAGTTTCTTCGAGACACGCAGCCTGCAGGCCGGCGGTGTCGAGATGGCCAGCCAGCGTGTTTACAAGGCCCGGGGCGGGCGCGCCGCCGTCGGCGTCGCCGAGGACCTCCTCGTCACGCTTCCGCGCGGCCAGGCCGATCGCATCGAGCTCAAGTTGGAGCTCGCTCCCAAGGTATTTGCGCCGCTGACACGCCCCGATCGTGTCGGTGTGGTGCGCGCGTTGCTGGATGGCAAGGTCGTCGCCGAGGCTGCGCTGCATCCGCTGGCCGAGGTGCCGCTCGGCGGATTCTTCCGCCGGCTCTGGGACACGATCCTCTCCTGGTTCGCCTGACCATGCCGCTGCCGCTCGTATGGCTCGATGGCCGCCTGTTGCCGCTCGCCGAGGCGCGGATCTCGCCGCTCGATCGCGGCTTCCTGTTCGGCGACGCCGTCTACGAGGTGCTGCCGGTGTACGGCGGGCGCGCCTATCGCTTCGACGCGCATCTCGAGCGGCTGAACCGCAGCCTGCACGAGATTCGCATGCCGCCGGTGCTGGATCGCGCCGGATGGCTCGCCGCGCTCGGCGCGCTGGTGCACGGCAACGGCGGTGGCGACCTGTTGCTCTACATCCAGGTCACGCGCGGCGTCGAGCCGGAACGCAACCACGTGCCGCGCCCGGGTGCGTGCCCGACCATGCTCGCGTTCGTCTCGCCGCTGCCCGCGCTGCCGGCAGGGCTGATCGAGCGCGGCACCTCCGCGATGACAGCCGCCGACTCACGCTGGACGCGCTGTGACATCAAGGCGACCTCGCTATTGGCCAATGTGCTGCTGCGCTGGCAGGCGGCCGACGCCGCTACCACGGAGGCGATCCTGCTGCGCGACGGCTGGCTGACGGAAGGCAGCACCAGCAGCGTGCATGTCGTACGGTCGGGCCGGCTGCTGACGCCGCCGCAGACTCATGCAATCCTGCCCGGCACGACACGCGGCGTCCTGTTCGACCTCGCGGCCCGCGAGGGAATCGCTTCGGAGCGCCAGCCGGTTTCGGAGGCCGAGTTGCGCGGCGCGGACGAGATCATCCTGGCCTCCGCGGGCGGCGGCATCCGGGCCGTGACTTTGCTTGACGGCGCAGCGGTCGGCAGCGGCAGCCCCGGGCCCCTGTTTCGCAGGCTTTACGCCGGGTTTCTTGCGACCAGGATCGAATTCTCGACTGAACTGCCCGCATGACGGACGCTGACGAACTGTTCCAGTTCCCCTGCGACTTCCCGATCAAGGTCATGGGCCGCGACTCGGAGTCTTTCCGCTCGCTGACGCTCGCGATCGTCGAGCGCCATGCGGGTCCGCTCTCTGCCGGCAACATCACCGAGCGCATGAGCCGCCAGGGGCGCTTCCTTGCGCTGACCTACACGATCAAGGCCGAAAGCCGCGCGCAGCTCGATCGCATCTACCAGGAACTGACCGACAGCGGAGTCGTGCTGATCGCGCTCTGACGCGGCATCGGCAATCCTTCCAGCCCGGACTCCAGCCAGCGGCCGTCCCATTCGATGCCGAGCGCGTCGCGCATGAGCGGCGCGAGTTCGCCAGCGATTCCGCGCACGTTGCCGGAAACACCCAGCGCCGCGAGCTGGGTCATCTTGAGCCCCGCCATGCCGCAGGGATTGATGCGGCCGAAGGGCTCGAGGTCCATGTCGACATTGAGCGCGAGGCCGTGGTAGCTGCAGCCGCGCCGGATCCGAAGGCCCAGGCACGCGAGCTTGCGCCCGTCCACGTATACGCCGGGCGCCTCGCGCCGGCCGGCGGCGGATATGCCGTGGGCCGCCGCGAGCGCGATGACGGCGCCCTCGAGCGCGACGACGAGCTCCCGCACGCCGATGCCACGGCGACGCAGGTCGATCAGCGGATAGACCACGAGCTGGCCCGGGCCGTGATAGGTCACTTGCCCGCCGCGATCGATGCCGACGACCGGGATGTTTCCGGGCGCCAGCAGGTGCTCGGGCCTGCCATTGAGGCCCTGCGTGAATACCGGCGCGTGCTCGAGGAACCAGACTTCATCCGGCGTCGCCGCGTCGCGCGCGTCCGTGAATGACTGCATCGCGCGCCAGGCGGGCGCGTACTCGACACGGCCGAGCCAGCGGAATATCGCCGTCATGGCCCCTCGATGACCTCGCATTCCAGGTGGCGCGCGGCGGACAGGGAGTTGGAGATCAGGCAGATCTTCTCGGCCTTCTCCATCAGCATCCTGGCCCTTGCCGCATCGGTCCCCGCGGGCACGACGAGTCGCGCCTGCGTATCGAAGCGCGTGAAGCGGCTGATGCCGTCGCTGCGTTCGAGGACGCCCTGGACCTCGGCGGTGAGTTCGCGCCATTCGAAGCGCGAGGCCTTTGCGATCGACCGGAAGCTCAGCGTGAAGCAGTCGGCGACCGCCGCCACGAGCAGCGTCTCCGGCGACCAGAAACCGCCCGGGCCGTCGAACTCGGGCGGCGGCATGGACGGCAGCTCCGGCAGGCCCGGAGCGGCGAGCCGCACTTCGCCTTCGGGGGCGGCGCTCGCACGGACCTGGTAGCGATGCGGAAACGGATGCATGGAGTTCGAACTGCTAGCGCGCGCTGCCTGCCGCGAGCCCGCAATTGTTGCCTTCGAGCGCGCGTTCGGCGCGGTAGCTCGAGCGGACCAGCGGCCCGGAGACGCACTCGAGGAAACCGCGCGCGAGCGCGGCCTCGCGGTAGCCCTCGAACTCCCCGGGCGCGACGTAGCGAACGACCGACAGGTGATTCGCAGTGGGGCGCAGGTACTGGCCGAGCGTCAGCAGGTCGCAGCCAATCCCGCGCAAGTCGTCCATCGTCGCGAGCAGTTCGTCCGTGGTCTCGCCGAGGCCCAGCATCAGGCTGGTCTTGGTCAGCACCGATGGCCGGTAGCGCTTGGCATGCTCGAGCACCCCGAGCGTCTGCCGGTAACCGGCACGCGGATCGCGCACCGGATGCGTCAGGCGTTCGACGGTTTCGACGTTTTGCGCGAAAACCTCGATGCCGGAATCGACCACCGTCTCGACGTCAGCCGGCACTCCCTGGAAGTCGGGAGTCAGCGCCTCGACCGCCGTGCGCGGGCTTGCGGTCTTGATCGCGCGCACGCAGGCGGCGAAGTGGCCGGCGCCGCCGTCGGGCAGGTCGTCGCGATCGACGGAGGTCAGCACGACGTAGCCGAGGTTCATCAGCGCCACCGTGCGCGCGGCGTTGGCGGGCTCTTCCGGGTCCAGCCAGCCGCGCGGATTGCCGGTGTCCACCGCACAGAAACGGTAGGCGCGCGTGCAGACCGACCCCATCAGCATCAGGGTCGCGGTGCCGGCATTCCAGCACTCGCCGATGTTCGGGCAATGCGCCTCTTCGCAGACCGTGCTGAGGCGATGCTCGCGCACGGTGCTGCGCACGGCATCGAACCTGCTGCCTGCCGGCATCGGGGCGCGCAACCAGCGGGGTTTCGCGCCGGGCGCCAGCGGTTCCGTGGTCGCCGCCTGCTTGATGCCGTCGCGGATCGCCGTGAATCCCTGTGGCGTGCGGTACTTCTCGCCGCTCTTCACGGGCTTTCGCTCCAAGCTGACGGGAATTCCTTTGAAATCAGTCACTTGAGATGATCCAGCGGCGGTCCGCGAGCCATTCTATCCGACCGGGGACGAGAGCACCGGATGACGGAACCGGCCCACACGCAGGCCGGCATCGAGCGCCGCCAGTCGCTCTGGCGTGCCGGCATCGCTCCAGGACCCTGCATGGCGTTCGCCGGTCAGGCGACCGGCCGCCAGCGCACGATCGAGCAGGGGCTTCAGCGGAAATGTGCCCGCCTTGCAGCCATCGAACAGCCGGGGATCGAGCACGGCGACACCGGAATAGGTCAGCTTCGATTGCGTCGGCACGATGCGGCCGCCCGCCTCCAGCCCGTAATCGCCCTGCGGGTGATGTTCCGGGTTCACGACCAGCAAAAGATGGGCGAGCGATCCTGCGGGACGCCGCAAGGCATCAAAGGGCAGGTCGATCCAGACATCGCCATTCACCAGCAGGAACGGATCGGCGCCCAGCAATGGCAGCGCCGAGTGGATCCCGCCACCGGTACCGAACGCAACCGGACCTTCGTCGCTATAGTCGATCGAAAGGCCGTGGTGGACTCCGTCACCCAGGGCCTCGCGAATGCGATCGCCAAGCCAGGACAGGTTGACGACGACCTCCCGGATGCCGGCCTGTGCGAGTGCGGCCAGGTGGTACTCGATGAGCCGGTAGCCACCGGCCTCGAGCAGTGGTTTCGGCAGCTGATCGCTGAACGGCCGCATGCGCTCGCCGCGGCCGGCAGCCAGGATCATGGCTTTCACCGCGCGCTTCCCGCTCGCCGCGCGGCGGTGGCGAATGCCGGCACGACGCGGCGGCGCAGGAAGTCGTCGAATCCCTCCAGGACCGGCTCGTGGCCCGTGACCTCGAGCGTGTAGTCGAGCACGCGCGGCAGGTCGGCGAGATAGCCCGGCTTGCCGTCGCGATACCAGAGACGCGCGAAGATGCCTAGCACCTTGATATGACGTTGCAGTCCCATGTGGTCGAGCCAGCGCAGGTACTCTTCACGGCTCCTGCCAGCATCGAGTCCGAGCCGCGCCGCTCCCGCGCGGTAGCGGTCGAGCCAGTCGAGCAGGCGCGCACGCGGCCAGACGATGTAGCAATCCTTCAGCAGCGAGACGAGGTCATAGCTGATCGGCCCGCGCACCGCGTCCTGGAAATCGAGAATGCCGGGATTGCGGCCCGGGCAGACCATGAGGTTGCGCGAATGATAGTCGCGATGCACCAGCACGACCGGTTGCGCGAGCGCCTGTTCGCAGAGCCAGTCGAAGGCGGCCTCGATCGCGCGCCGGTCGCCGGCGTCGGGTTCGAGGCCGAGATGGCGGGCGACGAACCATTCCGGAAAAAGCTCCATCTCGCGCCGCAGCAGCCCGCGGTCGTAGAGCGGCAGGTCGCGGGCCGCGCCGGTGCCGGTCGCCTGCAGGCGCAGAAGGGCGTCGATCGCGTCCGCGTAGAGCGGCTCGGGATCCGCACCTTTCGAGAGCGCATCGAGGTACTGCAGGCTGCCGAGATCGCCGATCAGGACGAAGCCCTGGTCCGCGTCGACCGCCAGCACTGGAGGAACATTGACGCCCGTGCCGGACAGGAGCCGCGCGACTCGCAGGTAGGAATCGAGGCTTTCACGTTGCGGCGGCGCGTCCATCGCGATCTGCGTGGATCCGTCGCGGTGGACGCGGAAATAGCGGCGAAAACTGGCATCGACCGACGCGGGTGTCACGCGCAGCACGGGTGCGCCCGGCAGGCTCGCCAGCCAGCGCTCGAGGCTCTGCAGTCTTTGATCGGCAATCGGGATCGATGTCATGCGCAGGCGACGGCCGGGGGGGCCGCATTATAGACTTGGCGGCCACACCGAATTCACGGCTGTCCCCGACCCGCGTGCATCTGCGCTTATTCATCGCATTGTTCGCAGCCGCCGCCGTCCTGCCGCTGGCTGCGGCCGAGGACTGCGAATGGCCTGCGTCCGGCGATCCCGCACCGGCTGTAGCGGAGAATCGGGACGGGGTCGAGATCAAGGGCCCGGATGAACTTCCGATCGAGGTCACGAGCGGCGGTGCCGAAGTCAGCCGCGAGGGCAATGCGCAACTCAGGGATGGCGTCGTCGTTCGCCAGGGCGATCGGCGGTTGAGCGCCCGGTCGGCTACCTATGACGCCGCGACTCGCCGCTTCGAAGTCGAAGGCGACGTCGAATACCGCGCTCCGGACCTGCGCCTGAAAGGCGCGAGCGGCACCTGGAGCGCGAACGGCGGCGGCCGGTTCACGGGCACCGAATTCGAGCTGCCCGCGCGCCCGGCGCGTGGCTCGGCAGCGGAATTCGGCATGACGCCTGACGGCGGGCTGCAAACGCGGCACGTCAGCTATACCGCCTGCCCGGCCGGCAACGACGACTGGTTCCTGCGCGCTTCCTCGATCGACATCGACCAGCGAAGCCAGCAGGGCAAGGGCCGCAACGTCCGCGTCGAGCTGAAGGGCGTGCCGATCTTCTATGCGCCCAGGATTTCCTTTCCGGTCGGCGATGCGCGCAAGTCCGGGTTCCTGTTTCCATCATTCGGCACGTCGAACAAGAGCGGCTTCGCATTCGGCGCGCCGTACTACTTCAACCTCGCGCCAAATTACGACCTGACGCTGACGCCGCAGCTGCTGGCGCGCCGTGGTTTCGGCCTGGACGGACAGTTCCGCTACCTGACCGGACGCAGCCGCGGCGAGCTCGACACCTGGTTCCTGCCCGGCGACGACCTGGCTGGCAGCGACCGCGGCTTCCATACGCTGTGGCACCAGACCGACTTCACCGACCAGCTGCGCATCGGTTCCCGCATCGCGCATGCGAGCGACAGCCGGTACTTCGAGGATTTCGGCCTCGGGCCCGACGGCACCAGTGTGACCTTCCTGGACCGCTACCTGAGCCTCGCCTGGCTCGGACGCGGCTGGCGCTTCGATGGGCGCGTGCAGGATTTCCAGACCATCGACCTGGCGGTCGATCCGCTGGCGAGGCCCTATTCGCGGCTGCCGCAACTCGCATTCACCGGGGCATGGCCATTAGCAGGCGGTGGACTGACAGCAGGTCTCGACGCCGAGGCGACCTGGTTCGATCGCGACGTCGGCGCGACCGGGCTCCGCGTGGACCTCGCCCCGCGCCTCGCATGGCCTCTGCGCGGTCCGGGCTATCACCTGGAGCCGAGCGCGGCGTATCGCATGACGTCCTACCGGCTGTCCGATCTGGCACCGGGCGCCGACGATGCGCCCGACCGGCGGGCGCCGATACTGTCGCTGGATGCCGGGCTCGTGTTCGAACCCGCGGTGAGTTCCCGGCGGCGCTTGTTGCAAACGCTGGAGCCACGGCTGCGCTACACCTGGATCCCGTTCCGCGAACAGTCGGACTTGCCGGTGTTCGACACCGCGTTGCCCGATCTCAATCTCGTGCAGCTGTTCCGCACGAATCGCTACGTCGGCGCGGATCGTCTGGGCGACGCCAACGAGCTCGCGGCCGGCCTGACGACGCGACTCATCAATGCGGATAGCGGGCAGCAGTTCCTGACGGCGACGATCGGCCAGCGCTTCTTCTTCGACCAGCCGCGCGTCGTGCTGCCCGGTGAAACGCCGGAAACGCGCAATGCCTCGAACATGGTCGGCGAAATCGAGATGACGGCCTACCGGCACTGGAGCGCCAGGCTCGCCATGGAATGGGACCGCGACGCTTCGAACACCCTGCTGGGCCAGGCCAGAGTGCAGTACCGGCCGCGGCACGACGCGGTCATCAATGTGGGCTACCGCTACCGCGAGGGCCTGCTGGAACAATGGGACGCCTCGGCCGCCTGGCGGCTGTCGCCCAACTGGCAGGTCTTTGCGCGCCAGGTCTATTCGCTGCCCGATCGCGCTTCGATCGACCGTTTCGCGGGCCTCGAATACGGAAGCTGCTGCTGGCGGATCCGCCTGATCGGGCGGCACTACCTGTCCAATCGCACCGGCGAGAGCGACACTTCGGTGCTGCTACAGCTGGAACTCAAGGGCCTTTCGTCGGTCGGAACCAGCGACGATGCTTTCCTGCGGCGGGGCATTCGTGGATACTCGCCCGACCCTGCCGACCCCCCACCCTGACCCGGGCATGCCATGAGCCGAGTTTTGATCAGCCTGCTTGCCGCCCTGACGCTGTCCGGGCCTGCCCTCGCGCAGACGCGCGAGCTATCCGCGAGCGGCGTTCCACTCGATCACGTCTTGGCGATCGTCAATGACGGCATCGTGCTGCAGAGCCAGCTCGACAACCAGGTCGGGATGATCATGGGCCGCCTGCGCGAGCAGAATGCCCAGTTGCCGCCGGCCGAGGTCGTTCGGCAGCAGGTGCTCGAGCGGCTGGTGCTGCAGGAGATCCAGTTCCAGCGCGCCCAGCGCCTCGGCGTACGGGTATCCGACGAGATGCTGAATGAGGCGCTGCGCGACGTCGCCCAGCGCAATGGCCTGCCGTTCGAGCAGATGCCGGTCGCGCTCGCGTCGCAGGGGGTGGACTACGCGGCCTACCGCGACGACCTGCGCCGCGAGATCGCGCTTTCGCTGCTGCGCCAGCGCGATGTCTTTCCGCGCATCTACGTTTCGCCGCGCGAGCTCGAGCAGGCCCTGCAGCGCCAGTCGCTGCAGGTGGACGAGAACGCCGAGTACGATGTCTCCCACATCCTGCTGTCACTGC
>CAYZDW010000027.1:0-3581 GCA_964477175.1 uncultured Steroidobacteraceae bacterium
CGGATGGAAACCGCCAACCGATCGAAACTCTGAGAGGCCGCGGCTACCGGATGACGCGCGACTGACCGTGGCGCGATCACCCCCATCGCTCCAGGCCCGGCTGCTCGCGACGCTGGCCCTGCTGCTGCTGGCAGCGGCCGGTGTCGCCGCCTGGTCGCTCGATTCGCTGTACCGCGACCTCGGGCTGCGCGCGCGCGAGGACGTGCTCGAGGCGCAAGTCATCGCGCTGATCTCGTCGGCCGACATCGATGCCGAAGGTCGCCTGGTGCCGGAGAACCTGGCGGAACCGCGACTCGCGACCCCGGGTTCGGGGCTGTACGCGGAGATCGTGAGTTCGCGCGGCAGCTGGCGGTCACCATCGGCGCTCGGCAGCGGCCTCAATCTCGCGGCGCGGCCGGTGACCGGTGAGCGCTTTTTCGAGCACGCAAGACTCGCCGACGGCGCGCGCGTGCTGGGTCTTTCGCTCGGCATCCGCTGGGAGCTCGACGATGGCAGCACGCGGGACTTCATCATCCGCGCCGCCGAGAGCCTCGAACCCTGGTATCAGGAGGTCGCGCGCGTGCGCGCCTGGCTGCTTTCCGGTTCAATCGTGCTAGGCCTCTTGCTACTTGCCGGCCTCGCCGTCGCAATGCATATCGCGCTCAAACCGCTGCGCCGGCTCGAGGCGGAAATCGCCGATATCGAGGCCGGCCGGCGCGAGCTCCTGGGCTCCGGCTGGCCGCGCGAACTTGCGGGTGTCACCGGCAACCTGAATGCGCTCCTGGCCGGCGAACGCAAGCGCCTCGAGCGCTATCGCACGACGCTCGGCAACCTCGCACACAGCTTCAAGACACCGCTCGCAGCCTTGCGCGCGCTCGTCGAGGGCGGCCGGTACGACCGGCAAGTGCTGACGCTGCAACTGGACCGCATGCAGGACATCGTCCAGCACCAACTCAAGCGCGCGGTTTTCGGCGGCACCGGCGCGACCCTGACCGACCTGCCCGTGCAGGAACCACTCGAACAGTTGCGCAGCGCGCTCACAAAGGTGTACCTGGACAAGGCACCGCGCGCGACAATTGCGGTCACGCCGGGCACGGCCTATCCGATCGATGCCGGAGACTTTCTCGAGTTGGCCGGCAACCTGATGGACAACGCCTGGAAGTATTGCAGGACCGGGGTCGCGGTGCGCGCGACGCCCTGGACCTCCGCCGACTGGCGCCGTCCCGGCCTGGTGCTCGACATCGAGGACGATGGCCGCGGCATCCCGCCGTCCGAGCGCGCTCGCGTGTTCGAGCGCGGCGCCCGCGCCGACGAAAGCGTCGCGGGGCAGGGCATCGGGCTGTCGGTCGCGCGCGAGATCGCGGCGGCCTATTCGGGCAGCCTGGAGATCGGCGACAGCCGCCTCGGCGGCGCGCGAATCAGCGTCCGGCTGCCGGGCCGCTGACGCCAGGCGGCGCTGATCAATCGGGCGCGCCGAGTTTCTTCACGAACGGCGTGAACAGGTCGATCGGCATCGGGAACACGATGGTCGTGCTTCTCTCGCTGCCGAGCTCCGTCAGCGTCTGCATGTAGCGCAGCTGGATCGCGCGCGGATCCGCGCCGAGCAGCTTCGCAGCCTCGACCAGCATCGCCGCGGCCTGTTTCTCGCCCTCGGCGTGGATCACCTTGGCGCGCCGGGTCCGCTCGGCCTCGGCCTGCTTGGCAATCGCACGGATCATGGTCTCGTCGAGGTCCACGTGCTTGATCTCGACATGCGACACCTTGATGCCCCAGACATCGGTCGAGTTGTCCAGGATTTTTTGCACGTCGGCGTTCAGCCGCTCGCGCTCCGCCAGCATCTCGTCGAGCTCGTGCTGGCCCAGCACCGAGCGCAGCGTGGTCTGCGCGAGCTGGCTGGTCGCTTCGAACGGGTTCGCGACCTGCATGATCGCCTTGCCCGGGTCGACGATCCGGAAGTAGACCACCGCGTTGACCTTGACCGACACGTTGTCGCGCGAGATGACGTCCTGCTTCGGCACGTCCAGCACGATCGTGCGCAGGTCCACCCGGACCATCTGCTGGATGATCGGGATCACGATGATCAGGCCGGGTCCCTTGGTTCCCGTATACCGCCCAAGGGTGAACATGACGCCCCTTTCGTACTCGCGCAGGACGTTGATCGCGTTGATCAGCAGCACCAGCACGAAAACGGCGACGACGATAGTGGCAATCATTGTCATTGACATTGTCTGTCTCCTGTCATTCCAGCGGCGAAATGTGGAGCGTTAGCCCGTCCACGCGGTCGACGCGCACGCGCTGGCCCGCGGCGACGGACTTCGTGCTGACGGCATTCCACAACTCGCCGTAAATCCGCACCTGGCCTTGGCCGGTGAAGCCGTCCACCGCCTCGGCAACGTCTCCGACCATCTGTTCCCTGCCGGTCGCGACCGGCCGACGCCGCGCCCGGGTCGCCATCCAGATGGTGCCGAGCATCGCGGCGCCGGCAAACGTGGCGACGCCGCCGACCAGGCCGCGGCTCAGCTCGAAACCCGGCGTGTCGGTGTCCATCAGCACGATCGAGCCGATGACGAAGGCAACCAACCCGCCGAAGCCCAGCGCACCGAAGCTCGGCATGAATAGCTCCGCGATCATCATGCCGACACCCAGGACCACCAGCGCAAGGCCGGCAAAGTTGACCGACAGCACCTGCAGCGCGTAGAGGCCGAGCAACAGGCAGATGGCGCCAACCACTCCCGGCAGCACTGCGCCCGGGTTGTAGCCCTCGAACATCAGCCCATAGAGACCGATGATCAGCAGGCCATACGCGACCAGCGGATTGGTCAGCACCGCGAGCAGCGACGTGCGCCAGTCCATCTCGAAGCGCTCGAGCACGAGCCCAGCGGTCTTCAGCGTCCGGGTTTCATGCGGCAACTTCACTTCACGGCCATCGAGCGCAGCGAGCAACTCCGGAATGTCGCCGGCGATCAGATCGATCACATCCCGCTCCAGGGCCTGTTGCGCGGGCAGGCTCGCTGCATCGCGCACCGCGGCCTCGGCAAACTCGACGTTGCGGCCACGCAGGTCCGCAAGGCTCCGGATATAGGCGACCGCGTCGTTGACCGCCTTGCGGTCCGAGGCGCCGCCGGACGCGGGTCCGGACTTCTCATCCTTGCGGTTCTTGCCGTCCTTGCCCTTGTCACCATCCTCGTCCCGGCCCTCATCCTTGTCGTCGGCGGGCGGCGAACCGCCGATCGGTACCGGGGTCGCCGCACCGAGATTGGTTCCCGGCGCCATCGCCGCAATGTGGCTGGCGTACAGAATGAAAGTTCCGGCGCTAGCGGCGCGCGCCCCCGACGGCGAAACGTAGGTGACGACCGGCACTTCGGAGGCGAGGATTCCCTGGATCATGTCGCGCATCGCGGCGTCCAGCCCGCCGGGTGTGTCGAGCAGCAGTATCAGGAGCCGCGCGTCACTTTCCTCGGCATGCTCGAGCGCACGCAGGAAATGTTCCTTGGTGGCCGGGCCGATGGCGTCCTTGATCTCGACCAGAACTGCAGTGCCTGCTACGGGCTGAACCTCCGCAGGCTGAGTCTCGGCAGGCTGGGCGTACGCCGGGCCAATGC
>CAYZDW010000028.1:0-5113 GCA_964477175.1 uncultured Steroidobacteraceae bacterium
GAGCATGCAACAGCGTTCGGGCAGCGCTGGCAAGAACATCCCGGACCTCCTCCGGACCCACCCGGTCACGACCGAGCGGATCGCCGAGACCCGCGATCGCGCGAACAAGATCGATCGTCCGCGCCACGAGGACAGCACGAGTTACGCGCTGATCCGTGAGCGACTTTCCATCCTGTCCCTGCCTGCCGAAACCAATTTCCGCGACCGTTACCGCAACGCGCAGAGCGCGGACCTGCCCTCGACCGACGGCGAGCTGTACGGCCGCGCGCTTGCGCTGCTGCGTGCAGAGACTTCCGAGCAGGCGATCCCGCTGTTGCAGGACCTGCTCGCGCGGCGCCCGGATGTCACGCTCTACCATGCGGCGCTGGGTCAGGCCTTGCTTGCCGCCGGACGCGTCGCGGCCTCGCGGGCGACGCTCGAGAACGCGATGCAACTGTTCCCGCGCAGCGTGCCGGTGACCATGCGCTACGCCGAGACACTGCTGCGGGACGGCGACCCGAAGCGGGCGCACATCGTCCTGCTCGACCTGTTCAACAATGTCCCGCCCACGCCGGAGCAGGCGCGCTTCACGGCGCTGGCCGCGAACGCGGCCGGTGACGTCGCCGATGCTTACTACTACATGTCCGAGTACCACGTCATCAGCGGCAACCTGGCGCTTGCGATCGACCAGCTCAGGCTCGCGCTGGCCGTGCCCGGACTCAACGACGTTCAGCGCGAGCGGTTCGACGCACGCATCCTCGAGTTGCAGGAGTACCTGCCCAAGGGCCGGCGCGCCCGCGAGGTCGCGGGCCCGAAGAATCCGCAGCCGGACGACGGCCGCGCAGGCTAGAATTCCGGGATCTGGGAAGTCCACGGAATCACCGCATGAGCGCCGATACCCGCGCGAGCTTCGCGGCCGCCATGCTCGCGATCTCGCTGGCAGGCTGCGCGACCGCGCAGCATGCCGTACCGCAGGATCCGTGGGAGCGCTTCAATCGCGGCACCCAGCGCTTCAACGACGCGCTCGACCGCGCGGTGCTCCGACCCGTGGCGACCGGCTATCGGAAGCATGTGCCGCAAGTGATCCGGACCGGAATCGGTAACTTGCTCGGGCATCTCGCATTTCCGACGACGATCGTCAACGATCTGCTGCAGCTCAAGCTGCGCGACACGGCAGCCGACGTCGGGCGGTTCATGCTGAACTCGACGCTCGGGATCGGCGGCCTGCTGGATCCCGCCACGCGTGTCGGCATCGCGCGCAACGACGAAGACTTCGGACAGACCCTGGGTCGGTGGGGAATGCCGGCCGGCCCGTACCTCGTCCTGCCGGTGCTGGGACCGTCGACCTTGCGTGACGCCCCGGCACTCGCGGCAGACAGTCAGACCGACCTGCGAGTGCAGCTGGACCTCGACACCGGGGAGCGCATAGCACTCGGCGTGATGACCGCGGTGGATCGCCGTGCGGCGCTCCTGGGTGCGGACTCCGCGCTCGACGGCGCTTTCGACCGCTACGCGTTCATGCGCAATGCCTGGCTTCAGCGCCGCGAATATCGCGTGCGTGACGGTGACGTGCCCGACGAAGCGCCGCCCGCGGAGGATCTGGAGGATCCGGGCGAGTAGGCCTAGGCGATTTCGAGGAATTCCGCGACGTCGCTGATGCCGGCCAGCGCGCCGAGCAAGGGCGGCGCATTCCGGTAGACGACAGTGCGCCCGCCGGCCCGCGCGGTGACTGACCACTCGAGCAGCAGCGCAAGCCCGGCGCTGTCCACGCGCCCTACCTGCGCGAGATCGATCTCGGCCCGGGGTTCTGCGCCGAATGCCGCCTCTCCCTCCGCAAGCAGCCCTGCCGAGTTGTCGAACAGCAGGTCACCGGACAGGGTCCAGCGCCCTTGCCCCAGGCTCGTGAGGCCACCAGGTTCGGGCGTCATCGGCTCAGCCGGCCCGCTCGGCGCCACCGCGGCGGAGTTCGCTCTCGAGGCGCTCGATCACGGCTTCCAGCCCGCGCTGGTCGACTTCTGCGCCGACGTCGTTGCGCAGGTTGCGCACGTAGGAAATCCCCTCAATCGTGATGTCCCACGCCTTCCAGCCGGCCGGCGTCGCGCGCATCGAATAGTTGACCGGCACGCGCGTGCCATCGCTGCGCTTGACTTCGGTCCTGACCGTCACATGGCCGGACCCCAGGTCGCCACGAAATGGGAGCACTGTCATCCTTTCCGCGGTGAACTCCGCGAGAGCGGATCCGTAGTTCCGCAGCAATGACTGGTAAAATGCGTCGATGAAGCGTTTGCGCTGCCCAGGGGTCGCGGCGCGCCAGTGCTTGCCGAGCACCAGCCGGGCCGAATAGTCCGTGTCGAAATGCGGCAGCAGTATCTCGTCGACGAAACGCCTGACGCGCGCGGGGTCGCGGTGCGCAGCCTCGCGATCGGCGTCCAGGGCCTTCAGCATGCGCGTGGCCGTCGTCTCGATCAATTCCTGCGGCCCCGGTCCCGGCACCGCATCGGCCGCCGCGGCAAAGCCCGCGAGCATCAGGATCCAGAGCGTGAAGCTGCAAGCGGCCGCGACGCCTCGTGTCATGGTGTCGATTCCTCCGGCAATTGATCGTCCTGCTTCTCGGCCGCCTTGGAAAACAGGAACTTGCTGATCAGGTTCTCGAGCACGATCGCCGACTGGGTGAACTGCATCTGATCCCCGTCGGCCAGAAAGGTTTCGGACCCGCCGGGTCCGATGCCCACGTACTGCCCGCCCAGCAGGCCGGCCGTGAAGATCCCGGCATCGCTGTCGTCTGGAATGCGCTCAAAACGGCGATCGATGCGCATCATGACGCGCGCCTTGTATTCGTCGAAGTCGTAGTCGATCGCCTCGACGCGACCGATCGTGACGCCGGACATGGACACGGGCGCACCCGGCTTGAGCCCGCCGACCTGCTCGAACGCCGCGATCAGCCGATAGCCCCCATCGCCGAGGCCGAATTCCCGATTCGTGATCTGCGTGACCAGGAAGAACAGTGCCGCGAAACCAAGCAGCACGAACATCCCGGTACCCAACTCGATAGCGCGCGTCTGACGCATGACGTCTCTCCTCTAGATCATGACCGCGGTCAGCATGTAATCGAGCAGCAACACGACGACCGAGGAAATTACCACGGTACGCGTCGTCGCCCTGCCCACCCCCTCGGCCGTCGGCACCGAATGATATCCCTCGTAGACTGCGATCAGGCTGCAGGCGACCCCGAACACGCAGCTCTTGACCACACCCTCCAGGATGTCCCCGAACTCGACCGCCGCGCGCATTTGCGACCAGAACTGGCCAGAGTCGACTCCCATGAGCTGCACGCCGACCAGCTGCGCGCCGAAAATCCCGATCATGCTGAAGATCGCGGCCAGCAGCGGCATCGAGAGTGCGCCGCCGAGAAATCGCGGCATCACGACACGCCGGATGGGATCGACTGCCATCATCTCCATCGCCGCCAGCTGGTCCGTGGCCCTCATGAGACCGAGCTCGGACGCGAGCGCGGTACCCGCGCGACCGGCGAACAGGAGCGCCGTAATGACGGGCCCGAGTTCCTTCAGCAGGCCCAGCGCGGCCGCGGTGCCCAGCGATTCCTCGGAGCCAAACCGCTCGAGCAGATCGAAGCCCTGCAGGCCGAGCACCATGCCGACGAACAAGCCGGACAGCATGATGATCACGAGCGACAGTGCACCGGCATTGTGCATCTGTTCCACGACCAGGCTGAAGCGCAGCAGCGCGCGCGGCAGCTCCAAGAGCAGCCGCACCCCGAACAAAGCGTAGGCCCCGAGCGCCTGCAGCGCGGCGCGCAGGCTTTGCAGCAGCTCCTGGACCAGCGAAGTGAGCATTCAGCTCAGCTGCCGCAGCTGTTCGAGGTAATCGGGTGCCGGATAGTGGAATGGCACCGGGCCATCCGGCAGGCCATGCATGAACTGGCGGACATCGGCGCTCGCGTTGGCCGCGAGCGCGGGCGGGGGACCTGCCGCAATGACGTGCCCGCCCGACAGCAGGTAGCAGAAGTCGGCGACCGCCGAGATGTCCTTGACATCGTGCGAGACGACAATGCTGGTCAGCCCCAGCGTATCGTTGAGCCGCCGGATCAGACGCAGCACGACGCCCAGGGAAATCGGGTCGAGCCCGACGAAGGGCTCGTCGTAAATCAACAGTTGCGGGTCCATGACGATTGCGCGGGCGATCGCGACTCGACGCGCCATGCCGCCCGAAAGCTGCGCAGGCATCAGCCGGATGGCGCCGCGCAATCCGACTGCCTGCAGCTTTGCCAGGACCACGTGGCGCAGCAGCCGTTCCGGCAGTCGCGTGTGCTCGCGCAGTGGAAATGCGACGTTCTCGTAGACATCAAGATCGGTCAGCAGCGCGCCATTCTGGAACAGCATGCCCATGCGACGGCGCATGCGATAGACATCGGTCCGCCGCAGGCTCGCGACATCGCGACCCTCGACCTCGACCAGGCCGCGGTTCGCCAGCAGCTGCCCGGTTATCAGGCGCAGCAACGTGGTCTTGCCGGTGCCGCTCGGGCCCATGACCGCCGTGATCGAACCGTGCGGAATGTCGAGATCGAGGCCGGAGAAGATCGGGCGCTGCCCTACGGAGTAATGCACGCCGCGCACGCGCACCAGGGCGTCACGTGCCGTGGCGGATGCGTCGCGACCCTGGTCGACGGGCACGATTCGATTCCGCCGGATCTGCAGCCTCAGGCTGCGGCCTGTTCCATCGCGGCGTCGTAGCTGCCGTCGCGGGCCAGCCCGTTCAGCCGCGCACGACGCAGGAATGTCCGTTGCGCGGCGGCGACGTTGGAAACGACGCCGCGCCAGACGTCCAGCGTGCTCTGTTGCAGCGCGCGACCGTAACTGAAGGACAACTGCCACGGCAGCGCGCCGGTTCGATTCATCAGCGACAGGTGCAGCGTCGCCTCCGCCTCGCTCTGGCCACCGGACAGGAATGCGACACCGGGCACCGCGGCCAGGACCCGGCGCCGCAGGCAACGGAGCGTGGCATCGGCAACCTGCTGCGGCGACGCCTGGGCCATGCATTTCTTGCCGGAGATGACCATATTCGGCTTCAGCACGATCCCCTCGAGATGCACGCGGTGCAGGAACAGCGCATCGAA
>CAYZDW010000029.1:0-3369 GCA_964477175.1 uncultured Steroidobacteraceae bacterium
CTGCGAGTCGCTGTACCTCGTCGGCGACCACGGCGAAGCCGCGTCCCGATTCCCCGGCCATCGAGGCCTGGATCGATGCATTGAGCGCGAGGATGTTGGTCTGCTCGGCGATGTCGTTGATCAGCTCGACGATGTTGCCGATCTCCTGCGAGCTCTCGCCGAGGCGCTTGATGCGCTTGGACGTGTCCTGGATGTTCTCGCGGATCGTGTTCATGCCGTCGATCGTGCGGCGCACCGCGTCACCGCCCTTGTGCGCGACGTCCACCGCGTGGCGCGCGACGTCGGCGGAACGCTCGGCGTTGCCGGACACCTCCTCGATGGAGGCCGCCATGGCGCTGACCGCGTCGGTCGCCGCAGCGACCTGGCGCGATTGCGCGACGCTGGCCTTGGCCAGGTGCCCGGCCGCCGCCTGCGTCTGGCGCGCCGCCGCGTCGAGCTGCACTGCCGTGTCGTTGATCGTCGCGACCAGTTCACGCAAGGCTTCGATCGCGTAGTTGATCGAGTCCGCGATGGCGCCGGTGATGTCGTCGGTCACCGTCGCCTGTACGGTCAGGTCGCCGTCGGCCAGGCTCGACATCTCGTCGAGGAGGCGCAGGATGGCATCCTGGTTGCGCCGGTTGCGCTCCGCTTCCTGGTTGGCCACGCGGCGCACTCCCGCCGCGGAAACCCAGGCCACCAGCGCGCCGGCCAGCGCGAGTGCGGCGAGCAGCACCGCAATCAGCGCGGGGTACGGCCCGGTGAAGGGACCCGCATCCGCATCGGCGGCTGCGTGCTTCTCCAGCGATCTCGAAAGCTTGTCGGATGCCTCGGCAAGCTCGCCGCTCGCGCGTTGCGCCGTCGCGAGCGTTCCGGCGCGCTCGAGCGTGCCCTGCAGCTGCTTTTCGTAGCCCGCGAAGGCATCGCGAGCCTCGGCCAGTCGCGTCGCGGCCGCGCCGGTGAGCGCCGGCACCCCCGCGGTGCGGTCGAGGCCGGCCAGTCCCGCCAGGAACTGGGCGAGCAGCGCCGTGTTCTCGGAGATGCGCCGCGCGATTGCAGCAGAGTCACCCGAAGCGTCGGCGAGCTGCTGCAGGTCGTCGCCGGCGCGCTGGGCGACCGATTCGAAGCGCGGCAGCGCGCGCAGCGCCACCGCACCGCCCGGCGTGGAAACCGCGTTGCCGGTGGCCGCCAGCACACGCCCGAGAGCCGTGCGCGATTCCTCGGCCCAGGTCTTCAGTTCGCGGGCCGCATCGCGGCCCGCCAGTACCTGCCGCGAGCCCTCGAGCACGGCGTTCCAGCCGGGCTCGCCGCCGAGCTGGCGCGCGCTCTCGCTCGACAGCGCCGTGAATGCGGCGCGGCCCTGCTCGATCTCGCCTAGCAGCCTTTCGAGCCGCGCCCGGGATTGCACGAGTCGCGCAAAGGCAGCATCGTCGCCGCGGCCCGCGGCCGCCGCCTGGGTCGGCAGCGCCGAGGCGAGCACCGTGAGTTCCGCGACATGCGCGCGGTAGCTGCGATCCTGTTCGTGGGCCCGGCCTGAAAGCAGCAGAAACGCCGCGGCCGCGAGCGCCAGCAGCAGGCCGCTCCACAGCATTACCGGCATCCATTTCGCCGCCTGATGCCTGTCAGGCACGTTGACCATGCGCTTGTTCCTTCACCCTGCCGCGGTTCATGACGAACCATGCAGGAAAGCCGGGCTTTCGACCAGCGTCCGCAGGCTTAGCACGGGCCAGGCCTCGCTTCCACGCCGGAACGATCCGGCCAGGTAATGCTCGCACCGAATCATGGTCGGCGGCGACTCGGCGTTGAACTCGCGATCGGCAAAGCGCCGGAATCCCAGCACTTCGTCGACGACCAGGCCCGCCGGGACCTCGCGGTGATTCACGACGATCACGCGTGTATTGCGCCCGGGCACCGTCTCCCCGCTGCCGAAATACTGTTTCAGGTCGATCACCGGCAGCAACTGGCCGCGCACGTTGGCGAGGCCGCGTATCCATGACCGCGCGCCCGGCACCCGCGTGATCGGCGCCGGCACGCCCATGACCTCGCGCGCCTCGTCGCGCGCCACGAGAAAGGTCTCACCTCCCATCCGGAACGCCACGCCGATCCACTCCTGGCCCGCCGCGCCGTCGCGCGCGCCGGCCGCGACCTCGCGCGCCCGCTGCTCCAGCGCCAACAATAGCTCGAACGGCTGGTCGCGCAGGGTCCTCAGGGTCGGCTCAGGCTGCATCCGCTCAGCCCGTCAGCAGCGCTGCCTGCGCTTTCTCCACCAGCTGCGCCTGCGTCACCGGCTTGACGAGGAAATCGACCGCGCCCTGGCGCATACCCCAGATGCGGTCGGTTTCCTGACTCTTGCTCGACACCATGATGACCGGAATCGCCCGGGTCGTCGGGTCGTTCGACAGCGTGCGGGTCGCGCGGAACCCGTCTACGCCCGGCATGACGATGTCCATGAGGATCAGGTCGGGGCGGATTTCGCGGGCCTTGCGGATTCCCTCCGCGCCGTCCGCGGCCGATTCGGTCTCGAAGCCGTGATTCTCGAGCATGCGCCGCATCTGGAACACCTCGGTAGGCGAGTCATCGACAATCAGAATCAGCGCCATGGTCTTTATTCCGTCTCTCTGCCATCACCGCGGCTGACGTGCCGCTCGATCGCCGACAGGAGCTCGTCACGGGTAAAGGGCTTCGTCAGGTAATGCTCGGACCCGACGATCCTTCCGCGTGCCCGGTCGAACAGGCCGTCCTTGCTGGACAGCATGATGACCGGTATCGAGCGGAACACCTTGTTGTGCTTGATCAGCGAGCAGGTCTGATAGCCGTCCAGGCGCGGCATCATGATGTCCACGAACACGATGTCGGGCTGGTGATCGGCGATCTTCGACAGCGCGTCGAAGCCGTCCACAGCCGTGAACACCTCGCAACCTTCCTTGGCCAGCAGCGTCTCCGCCGTCCGGCGAATTGTTTTGCTGTCGTCAATCACCAGCACCTTCAGCCCGTTAAGGCGGTGCCCGTCAGTGACGGCCGCTGCACTTTCCATCGGGTACCTCCGGCCCCCGGCGCTGCTCCGGTCGGGCGCTTGCAATGCTCGCCTGGAGACGCCCACGGTTTCGACGCCGGAGCGGCCTCCTTTTAACATATCGGTCTACCGCCCGCCACGCCGGGACCGGGCCGGCCGGGCAGTCGAGACCATCGACAGGTGTACTATGACAAGCCCCCCTAACGTGCAGTATCCGCGTCACATTCCCGTCAATCGGCCGGAGCCGTCCTGATGCGAGACCGCCCCAGCCTTGCCGTGCTGATGGACCCGCTCGAATCCATCAAGCCGGCCAAGGATTCGACGATCGCGATGCTCACCGCGGCTGCCCGGCGTGGGTGCCAGACGTGGTTCTTCGGGCA
>CAYZDW010000030.1:0-2696 GCA_964477175.1 uncultured Steroidobacteraceae bacterium
TTCCCGGGTCTCGAGGCTGTCGGGATCGTTTGCCGCGGGCTGCTGCGGAACGGCGGACATGGTTTCCTCCGGCGATGACTGGCCTAGGGCGCGAAACGGGGTGATTTATAGTATGCCATGCCGGCAAAGATCATCGACGGAAAATCGCTCGCCGCGGCGCTGCGCGCGACGCTGAAAGGCTCGATCGAATCGCTTGCCGCCCGCGGGGTGCGCCCCGGGCTCGCCGCGATCCTGGTCGGCGACGACCCAGCATCGCGTATTTACCTGACGAAGGTCAAGGCGCGCGCCTGCGAAGAAGCCGGCGTACGCTCCGAATTGCACGAGCTGCCGGCGGAGGCTTCGGAGCGCGAATTGCTGGACCGCATTACCGCTCTTAACAATGACCCGGGAATCCACGGCATCCTCGTGCAGCTGCCGCTTCCGAGGCATATCTCCAATGAGCGCGTGCTCGGCGCGGTCGCGCAGGCAAAGGACGTAGACGGCTTTCACCCGGAGAATCTCGGACGGCTCATCGCCGGGCGACCGCGCTTCGTGCCGTGCACGCCCGCGGGCGTGATGCGGCTGCTGGAGCACGCCGGCGTGCCGCTCGCGGGCCGGCGCGCGGTGATCGTCGGCCGCTCGACGATCGTCGGCAAGCCGATGGCGCTGCTGCTCTTGCAAAAGGACACCACGGTCACCATCTGCCATTCTAAGACCATCGATCTTGCCGCAGTGACCAGACAAGCCGACATCCTGATTGCCGCCGCCGGCCGCGCCAAGCTGGTCACGGCCGACATGGTCAAGCCGGGCGCCTGCGTGATCGATATCGGGGTCAACCGGCTCGCCGACGGCAGCCTCGCCGGCGACGTCGACTTTGCGGCGGCAAAGGAGGTGGCTGGCTGGATCACGCCGGTCCCCGGCGGTGTCGGACCGATGACCGTCGCGATGCTGATCGTCAATACCGTGCGCGCCGCGGAGCTTTCGCTTGGATAATCCCCTGCTCGATTTTTCGGGCCTGCCCCGTTTTTCGGAGATCAGGCCGGAGCACGTTGCGCCCGCGATCGACCAGCTGCTCGCCGAGGCGCGTGCGGTGCTCAAGGGCGCCAACGCGGCGCCCGCCACCTGGGACGATTTCATCGCGCCCCTGGAGGACGCGACCGAGCGCCTCGGGCGCGCCTGGGGCCAGGTCTCGCACCTGCACGCGGTCATGGACTCGCCGCCCCTGCGCGAGGCCTACAACGCGAACCTGCCCAAGGTCACCCGGTTCTGGACCGAGCTCGGCCAGGACACGCTGCGCTTCGAGAAATACAAGGTGCTTGCCGGCTCGCCCGAGTACGCGCGGCTCCCGGAGGCGCGCCAAAGGATTGTCACGCTGCGGCTGACCGATTTCCGGCTCTCCGGCGCCGAGCTCGCGGTGACCGACAAGCCGCGCTTCGCGCAGATCCAGGAGGAGCTGGCGCAAATGGCAGCGAAGTTCTCCGAGAACCTGCTCGACGCGACCAACGCATTCTCGCTTGTTGTTGATGAAAGAAGAATTTCCGGGATTCCGCGGGACGTGCTTGCAGCGGCCCGCGAGGCAGCGCAAAAGGACGCAAAGAGCGGCTGGAAGTTCACGCTGCATGCGCCGTCGTATCTCCCGGTCATGCAGTACGCGGACGATCGCTCGTTTCGCGAAACGTTGTACCGCGGGAGCGCCATGCGCGCTTCGGAGTTCGGCAAGCCGGACTGGGACAACACCCTGCTGATCGCACGCACGCTCGAATTGCGGCGCGAAGCCGCGCGCCTGCTGGGCTACGCCGATTACGCCGAGGTATCGCTGGTGCCGAAGATGGCCGAGAGCCCGGCGCAGGTGCTCGGTTTCCTGCGCGACCTCGCGCGCCGCGCCCGGCCCTTCGCCGAGCGCGACGTGGTCGAGCTGCGCGGCTTCGGGCGCGCCGAGTTCGGCCTGGAGACGCTCGAATCCTGGGACCTCACCTACGCCTCGGAAAAGCTGCGCGCCAGGCGCTACGCGTTCTCGGACCAGGAGCTAAAGCAATATTTCCCCGAGACGCAGGTGCTGCCTGGGATGTTCCGTCTCGTTCAGGATCTGTACCAAATCCGGATTGCAGAATCGAACGCCGCCACCTGGCACGACGACGTACGCTTCTTCGAAGTGCGCGCCGGCAACGACGCGCTGCTCGGGCAGTTCTACGTCGACCTCTACGCGCGCGAGACCAAGCGCGGCGGCGCCTGGATGGATGACGCGATTTCGCGTCGCCGGCGGGCCGGCGCGATCCAGACCCCGGTCGCGTATCTCAACTGCAATTTCCCGCGGCCCGTCGGGGGCAGGCCGGCGCTGTTCACCCACGACGACGTGATCACGCTGTTTCACGAATTCGGCCACGGCCTGCACCACCTGCTGACGCGCGCCGAGGACCTCGGCGTCTCCGGCATCAACGGCGTCGAGTGGGACGCGGTCGAGCTGCCCAGCCAGTTCATGGAGAACTTCTGCTGGGAGTGGGAAGTGCTCGAGCACATGACCCGCCACGTCGACAGCGCCGCGCCCCTGCCCCGCGCGCTCTACGACAAGATGCTGTCGGCGAAGAACTTCCAGTCGGGCCTGGCAATGCTGCGCCAGATCGAATTCGCGCTCTTCGACATGCGGCTGCACTCGGACTTCGATCCGGCCGCCGGGGATCCTTTCCAGGACCAGCTCATCGGCCAGGTCGATCCGCTCG
>CAYZDW010000031.1:0-3393 GCA_964477175.1 uncultured Steroidobacteraceae bacterium
GTCCACGATTTTGCGTCGCTGTTTCGGCGGCCGGCGCCCTGAACCGGAAGCCGGGGGGAGAATAGGATGTCGAGCGTCGGATACCACGAGCCGATCGGGGAACTGTCGGACGAAACGCGCGACATGCACCGCGCGATCGTCTCGCTGATGGAGGAACTGGAGGCGATCGACTGGTACAACCAGCGCGCTGACGCCTGCAAGGACCCCGCGCTGCGAGCGATCCTCGCGCACAATCGTGACGAGGAGAAAGAGCATGCGGCGATGGTCCTGGAGTGGATCCGGCGCCACGACGCGATACTGGCGAGCCAGTTACGGGAATTCCTGTTCAGCGACCGGCCGATCACGCATGTCTGACCTGCCCGGAGACAGCATCATGGCAATACTCTGGCCCGCTTTCGCGCTGTTTGCGCTGACCATGCTGGTCGTCTTCCGCCTTGGCACCCTGCGCTGGCGGGCGGTCGCGCGCCGCCAGGTCGATCCCCGTTTCTACAAGATTTATCGCGGCGAGGGCGAACCCGAGGAAGTCGCGGTCGTTTCGCGGCACCTGGTCAATCTTTACGAGGCGCCGACGCTGTTTTACGTCGGCACGTTGATGGCATTCGCCGCCGGACAGGCCGGGACCCTGCTGGTCGCGCTGGGCTGGGCCTTTGTCGGCCTGCGGCTGCTGCACAGCTTCATCCATCTGGGCTCGAACGACGTGCTCTGGCGTTTTCGCGTTTTCGCGCTGAGCTGGCTGGCGCTCGCAGCCTACTGGGTGGTTCTCGCCGTGGAACTCGCCAGGCGACCGGCCGGCCTCCTGCCGGGCTGAACGGCCGTCGCCGCCCGGCCGGTGCGTTTCGATCAGCGGCGCGTTCCTGAAGTCCCTCGCTTTCGGCGTATTCATCGCCGCATCGATCGGGCCGATTGCCTTGCTGATCATCGGCACCGCGGCGAATCGTGGACTGTGGCAGGGCTTGTTCGCCGGACTCGGTGCTGCGCTCGCGGACCTCGTTTACGCGCTGCTGGCCTTTTCGGTCGGCGCGCTGTTGCTGCCGTTGGTGGAGGTGCGAATCGCCGCGATCCGGATCGGCTCCGCGCTCGTGCTGATCGGCTTTGCAATCGTGATGATCTGCCGCGATGTCGCGGCAGAGCGCCGGCCGGCCGCGCCGCGGCACCCGGTCGGAGCCCTATTGCCGACATTCCTGCTGACGCTGGTCAATCCGATGACGCTCGTCATCTTCGCGGGCTTCGTGCCACAACTGCCGCTGGCGGGGTCGCTCGCGACGGCTGGCTGGTTCGCATTCGGCTTATTTTGCGGCAGCCTGCTGATCCAGCTGGCGCTCGCCGTTGCGGGCCGGCTGTTGGGGGCCGCCTCGCCGGGCCGCGGCTGGCGGCGGGGCATCAATCTGGCCGGCGCGGCCGGTATCCTGGCATTCGGTCTGGCCGGGTTATTCTCGTCGCAATGAATCAATAGGGGGATGAAGTCATGACGCTCGAATTGAAGTACCTGGTACTGGTCACCGTGCTGACCGCATTGCTATGGGTGCCGTACATCCTGAACCGGATCGCGGTGCGTGGCCTTGCCGACACCGTCGGCTATCCCGACAATCCGAAGCCGGTGTCGCGCTGGGCCGGTCGCCTGCAAGCAGCCCATGACAATGCCGTCGAGAATCTGGTCGTGTTCGCGGCGCTCGTGCTGGTCGCGGACGCGACAGGCATCTCGAATGAGGCCACGGTGCTCGCGTGCACGGTGTATTTCTGGGCGCGACTCGCGCACGCGGTCGCCTATACCCTTGGGCTTCCGTGGGTGCGCACGCTCGCTTTCGCGGCCGGATTCTGCAGCCAGGCGACGTTGGCCTGGCAGCTCCTGGCATAGGGTCCGCGAAACCTAGCTGTCGAAGAAGCCCATCTTGACGCCGGCGAGCGTGATGACGTCGTTGTCGTAGATCCGGCGGGCCTGGGGACCGATCGGCTGGCCGTTGACCAGCGGAAAGTCTCCCGGCTTGCTGCTCTCGACGTGGACGATGAAGTACCCGTCGGCGCGGCGGCTGATCGCAGCCACCTGCACGCCGGGACGGCCGAGCGTCATGAGCGTCTTGGCCAGCTCCAGTTCGCGCCCGGCGAACTGGCCCGACAGCACCTGCAACTTGGCGGGGCGTGACGGCGGGGGTTTCTCCCACGCGCCTGCCGGCGCTGCCGACATCGGTGTCGGCGCGCCTGCGCGTGGTGCCGCAGCAGCCGCGGCGGCCGCGTCGGCGGCAGCTTTGAGTCGGCTCTCGTTGACCTGGCCCGGCTGAATCACGAGCGTGCGTTCGAATTCGTCCTGGTCCGCGCTCTCGACCTGGCTGTCGACGAATCGCAGGTGGTGGTGCCCGATGGTGATGACGTCGCCATGCGTCAGGGCGTGCTTCTTGATGAGCTTGCCATTGACGTAGGTGCCGTTCGTGCTATTGAGGTCTTCGAGGAAAGAGTCGTTCAGGATGTTGATGATCAGGCCGTGATGGCCGCTGACAGCCGAATTGTCAATGCGTACGTCATTGTCCGGGAGGCGGCCGACCGTGTACCGCTCCTTGGTCATGTTGTACTCGGCCAGCACCTGGCCATCGAGACTTAATATCAGGCGCGCCATCGTCTTCCTCGCTGCCGGTTACCCGAACCAGGCCAATATTCTGTCAAGTATGCCCCGCCGCGCGGGGAAAAGTTCGATCACCTGCGCCAGTACGACCGAGATGTTGTCACGGCCGCCGCTGTCATTCGCCAACTGCACCAGTTGTCTAGCCGCGGTGTCAAGATTACCGCCGAAGGTACTGATTGTTAAGTGAATATCTTCATCTTCGACCATGTCGGTCAGGCCGTCGGAACAGAGCACCAGCCAGTCTCCGGGTTCGACCGGGTGCTCGTGCACTTCGACGTCCACGGTGGGCTCGACGCCGAGCGCCCGTGTCACGTAATTCTTGTTGGTCGCCCGCTGCGCCTCTTCCGGCGAGTAGAACCCGCGGTCGACCAGTTCCTGCAACAGCGAATGATCCATGGTCAGTTGCTCGAAGGACTCCTTGCGCAGCCGGTACACGCGCGAGTCCCCGACGTGGGCGATCGCGACACGGTTGTCGTGGAACAGTGCCGTGACCACCGTCGTGCCCATGCCCTCGCATTGGCTCTGGGACTTCGAGGTCTGGTGGATGATCTTGTTGGCACGGGCAATCGCGTCGCGCAGGATGATGCTCGGGCGGTGCAGGCCGGTGGCCTTGTCCACACCTTCCAGCTCCTGGCCCGCGAAAGACTCGCGCACCAGATTCACGATGGTCTTGACGGCGATGCCACTTGCGACTTCGCCTGCGTTGTAGCCGCCCATGCCGTCCGCCAGCACGAACAGACCCATGTCGCCGTCCCAGGCGATCGAGTCCTCGTTGTGTT
>CAYZDW010000032.1:0-6509 GCA_964477175.1 uncultured Steroidobacteraceae bacterium
CGCTCTGCCAGCGGCCGCCGCGAAACTTCAGGTTGGTCGTGCCGCCGCCCGGGGGATGGGCCTGGCCGGTCGGCACGACCGCATCGTACTGACCTTGCGCGGTGATCGGGCTCGCGAGCCCGCGCTCGTGATTGCGCACCAGGATCAATTCGACTTCCGCCCCGCGACGCTTGGCTGCGATCACGCCCATGCCGTCGTGTCGATCCGGCGCCGGCAGGCCATTGGCCATGACGTCACCCGACCAGGACCAGGAGCGGTACTGAAAACCCGCCGGCAATTGCAGCAGCAGCAGCGAGGTCTCGAGATCGGCGACCGGTTGGAGCGGGCCGTAGGGGCTGATGACGTTCGCGGAGCCACCGGCGCTGGCGCCCACCTGGCGCTTTCGCATCCATGCGAATGTGGCGGCGATGGACACCGCCGCAATGCCCGCGGAACCCGCCAGGAAGCCGCGGCGGCTGATGAACGAACGCATCGGCGGAACTCTATCAGAGCGGGAAGATCAGCCTGGCGCTGGTTCCGCGCGGCAGCCGGGGCCCGATCACGAGCGCGCCGCGGCCGAGCTCAATGCCGCCTGCGCCGAAGAGTTCCACCGCGGCCGGCTGCGCGCGCCGTCGAAAGCCGCGCTCGTGGTCGTGCCGATGCCGACTTTCGTCGACCCGAAGCTTTAAAGCACGCGATCCACGCGACAGGCATAGCAGCCACGCCGCGCGAAGTGCAGATGCAGGTAGCCGACCTCGTCGCGTGCCAGGTAGCGCTCGATCAGCGACGTCGTAAGCGCGCACTGAGAGCGGCCGTCGCGTGAGATAGAGCGGCAGCTCGCCGACGATGCAGCGCGCTGCCGGAATGCCGCGCCTCACGAAGATCGGCCCCGAAGCGCGATAGGGCGAGCGGCTGTCCTGGTGCACGAAGGGCAGCAGCAACACGCGCTCGCCGACCGGCGCGTCCTCGAGACTGATGCGGCAGGGATGGCCGGTTGGTTCATCGACGCGCATCCAGCGCATGCCGCGCGCAGCGAGCGCTTCGTCGTCGAGTTGGAACAATGGCTCGAACAATGCGGGCTCGAGTCCGCGCAGCATGTAAGTCATGGCGCGCAGCATCGCGGGCGCGCGCGTTGGCGGCAACCCGGTTATTGCTGTTTCGACGGCGGGCGCTTCAGGTGATCGAACAGGTCGCCGCGTGGCTCGGCTTCGCCGATCGGGATGATGCAGCGGCGCACGCCCTGCCTCGCGTCGTGAAAATCCTTCATCGTCAAGCTCTGCGAGCTGAGCGAGATGTAGCAGTAATCCGATACCCACAGGATCGTCTCGCCCTCCGGTGTCCTGACCGTCGTCCCCACCCTCGGCAACGGCTTTGGGAAAATTGAGGGCAGGCTTTCGGTCTTCGGCTTGCGCAAAGATTCGGCGGGAGCGGATCCGAAAGCGCGGCGTTCGGATGGGCGGCCGAGCTGCCCGCCAACCGCGCGCGCGTCGCCGTACCAGTCGTTCTCCTGGATCGGGGGCGGCAGTGTTTCCGGCACCGGCAGCAGTAGGGGCGGTGGGGCCGGCTCAATGGGGATCATCAAAGGCTGGACCGGCGGAGGCGGCGGAGGCGGTTGCAGCTGCGGCAACCATACCAGCGGCTCGATTCCGACTGCGGGCGGCGGTGCGCTTAGCTTCAGGCTCAGCAGCCAGGCCGCCAGCACGAGGTGCAGCAGCAGCGTGGCCGCGATCGCCGTTGCCCTGGACCGATTCCAACTCGACCGCATGACGACTCCACCCGGCGACTCAGCCCTCTCCGACCGGGTGGCTACGCCGGGGTTCAGTCAGGGGGCCCCGCTGTCCACCGGTTTCTGCCGTGTTTGCCGTGACTAGCCACGGGGCGTAGGATTGCGCAGCGGTGCCGGTCTGCCGCGCCGCGTCATAACTGTCTTCAGAGGGGATAAAAAGTGAATCCATTCAAGCTCGTCGGTTGGGCGGCCATTCTCGTATCAGTGGTCAGCGCGTTTTATGCGAACGAGTATTGGGGAGCCGTACTCGTCGTGCTCGGCCTGGTCGCCGGCGTCACCATCGCCGCCGAAGACCATGTGCGGGTGCTGGTCTCCGCACTCGTGCTCTTCACGCTGTCCGGCGCGCTGAGCAATATCCCGGAGGCTGGTGAGTACCTCGCGAAGATCTTCAGCGCAGCGGGCACATTCGCGGCCGGCGCGGCGCTCACGATCATCTCGCGCAACATCTGGAACAGATACAAGCCTTGAACGAAGTCCGCAGGACGCGGCCAAAGGCCCGCCACTCGGCGGGCCTTTTTTCGTCTATGCGCGGATCGCCACCGGCAAATCAGCCAGCAGCTTGTCCGCCGTTAGCAGTCGCAATGTTTCCGTCTGACACTGCGCAAGCAGCAAGCGGTCGAACGGATCCGCGTCCGGCATTTCGATGCCTTCAATCGCCAGAGCGTGGCGGACGGTGACCGGCAAGGCTTTGAAGCCGGCCTCCGCGATCGCGTTTTCCAGACCAGCAAGCGAATACTTCAGACGGTGCTTGCCCAGTTTGACCTTGATTGCCAACTCCCAGGCGCTTGCACTGCTAACCCAGCAGTCGTTGTCCGGATCGTCAAGAATCGCGCGGGCCCTCAGCGATAACCGAGGGCTGTCTGCCAGAGCCCATACCGCAATATGGGTATCGACCAGCAGTCTCAAGGTTCCAGCGTCCCGCCGAACAGCGCGCTAATTTGTCGTTTCGACAGTGGCTTCGCGATCTCGTCAAGCAATCTCGCTGGCAGCTTGCCACGGAGAACCCCCAGCGTAACGCCGCGCTTCTCGCCAAGACCGACCAGCCTGGCGAAAGGTTCGCGCAGGCATTGTCGCCGAAGCGCACGCCGGGCGTGCCCTGCAAATCCGCCGGATCGCGGGAATTATCGCGCGTGAATGTTGAAGTGCAGCTCGCGGTCCCGGAAGCGGTCGTCGCGTATCGCGGCGCCGGTTGCGACCAGCGCGTAGAGGATGTTGAGCGCATGAAGCGCGTTCTTCACGTGGCCGGTGCGTGCGCGCGTGGAAAGCTGCTTGGCCGTCACGTCCTGACGGCCGGCGTAGCCGCGCCGCACGTGATCGACCGCGTCCCTGCTGACCAGATTGAAGTAGCCGCTGTTTGGCTTCGTCCTCGACTGCGACATCACGACAAACTGTTTCTTGCTTTCGAAAACGTAATAGGTCTGCTTCTTGCCAGAGACCTCGCCGCAGTACTTCAGGCCCGTCGCCAGATTCTTGATATTCACAGGCTTCCTCCCTTACTGGTGCCGCAGAATAACCCGGCGGCGGCCCATTCGCGAAACCATGCGCCGAGTGTCGCAGCGAGCGTTTCGGCACTGCCCTGACGGCCGCTGAGGCTCGAGCGCACCGCCGCGGCGAGCGTGCGACCCGACACGAGCGCCGCGAGCAGTCTGAATTGTTCCGGCGTCTGGTTCCGTCGGTACACCTGGTAGCCGAGCCGGTAAACGATCACGCAGCGTGGGCGCGGCCGCGGAACGCGTGGCTTTTCACTACCGCGCACCCGAGTCATGTACTCGTTCGCCGGGTAGCGCAATCGAAACATCCGCAGCGCCGGAATCACGCGCAGTCGCACCCGATGCCATTCGTCCGCGCCAATGGCCGCGAACTCCGCCGCCGTCAGCGGCTCGGCTCTCGGTGCATCGAACACATCCTCCATCGCGCGCTCGATGCACGCGACGTCCACCGCAAGCCCGCGGCGATTGCCCGCTGGCAGATACCGTGACAGGAAATCCGGGAACCGTTCGCTCAGGCGATTGAGCGTGCGGTGCTTCGAGGGATTTCGCTCCAGGAAGCGGCGGCAGGTTTGTACAAAGACTTTGTCGCCCAGGATCTGCCGCGTCGTCGGATATTCCTCGGTCAGGATCTCGACGAGCCGCGCGTAATACATATGCGCGTAGATATCGAGCCGCTCGACGGAAGTGAGCGCCTTCGACGGCAGCACGACGCTTTCGAGTTCGCGGGCGCCCGCCGGCGCCAGGCGCCGCGCTGAAGCAGACAGAACGCCAGCTGCTGCCCCCTCTGGATGCATGACCACCGCCTGCATCCAGCGCTCGAGCGTCGCCAGTCGCGGCGTGTTCCGGAGACTCATGCGGCCACCGATTTCGCAGCGAGCTGCTCTCCATTACGGAAACGGGACGCTTTCCCGACTTCCTGCTGTAGCACGGAGAACTTCGGCACGTTTGCATCCCATTCCAGAAGTGTCGCCCGCCCACCCGTGCGATCGTGCACGCGCGCGTAGAGCTGCCACACCTCGTCGATCACACGCCCGTCGTGGGTATCGATGCAATGCGTGCCGTTGTCCGTGTGCCCGGCCAAATGCACCTGCACGACATGTTCGTAAGGAATCGCATCGAGATACGCCACCGGATCGAGATCGTGATTCCGGCAGGTGACGTAGACATTATTGACGTCGAGCAGCAACGCGCAGTCCGCCTCGACCGCGAGCCGCGCGATGAATTCTTCCTCCGGCATCGAAGAGGACGCGAACGTGAGATAAGTCGAGGGGTTCTCGAGCACCAGCGGCCGCTCCAGGTAATCCTGGATGATCCGCACGCGCGAGACCATGTGCCGCAGGCCTTCTTCGGTGTAGGGTACCGGATACAGGTCGTGGCCGTTCAGGCCCGCGACCCCTGTCCAGCAGATGTGATCGCCGAGCCAGACCGCCTTCACGCGCTTGGCGAGCGCCCGCAGCTTGTCCAGGAACTCGAAATCGACCGGATCGGTGCTGCCGACCGAGAGGCACACACCGTGCATCACGATCGGATAGCGCTCCGCGATCTGGTCGAGATACCAGAGCGGCCGGCCTTCGGTGTCAATGAAGTTCTCGGACAGGATCTCGAACCAGTCCATCGCCGGCCAGCGCTCGGTGATGTGCCGGAAATGCTGGGTGCGCAGGCCGACGCCGAGCCCGAGATCCGGCAGGTTCCAGCAATTGGGGAGCGTTACCTGGCTCATGCGCGATCAGCGGGCCCGCAAGCAAACGGCTGCCACCCGGGCCATGCGACCCGGATGGCAGCGCGATTCAGCGCCGGGCTCTTAGCCCATGTGCGCCGGATCGACCGGCGACTTGCAGCCGCCCTTGCCCTTGCACGAGTTCTTGCCTGCGCAGCCGCCGTCACCGCCCTTGCAGCCGCCCTGGCCCTTGCACTCGTTCTGGCCCTTGCACTCGTGCTTGGCCGAGGCGCAACCGCCCTTGCCCTTGCAGGTGTTCTTGCCAGCGCAGCCGCCGTCACCCGTCTTGCAGCCACCCTTGCCCTTGCAGGAGTTATGGCCTTTACAAACATGCTTGTCGCCGCCTTCATCACCACCGGCCGACGCGACACTCGCGAGCTGTGCGCCGGCGAGCAGACCGCCCGTCACGCCCAGCATCACCTTGCCGAAATCCCGACGATTCATAGCCATGATCGATACCCTCGTTATTGAGACAAACAGCTGAATGACCCTAGGGTCAGTCAACAGACCGGTTCAGTGCGGGAAATACTACGCCGCGCAGCAGAAATCGGATGCAGCGCGTCGTTGTTTTGCGACGCAACAATTCTGACAACCGGGTGGTCTGCCACGTGCTGGCAGTTCAAACTGTTGCCTAATCAAGGCCTACCATATTGAATGTTCATGCAATACATCCGCGCCATCGTGCGACTGCCGCCGGCGACTTTTGCCGCCGGACTCACGCACGCGAAAGAAGGCGCGCCGGATCTCGCCCTCGCACTCAAGCAACACGAGCGCTACTGCGAGGCGCTCGCGCAATGCGGCCTCGCGCTTACAATTCTACCGGCGGATCCGCATCATCCCGACAGTTGCTTCGTGGAGGATCCCGCGATCATCACGCCGCGCGGCGCGATCGCGATGCGCCCGGGCGCGCCGAGCCGGGTCGATGAGGTCGCGGGCATTATCAGGGCACTGCGCCCGCAATACGCCGACATCGCGCGCATCACCGTGCCCGGCACCGTGGACGGCGGCGATGTGTGCGAGGCGGACGGTCATTACTTCATTGGCCTTACGTCACGCACCAACCAGGAAGGTGCGGATCAGCTCACCGGCCATCTCGCGAATCTTGGTTACCGCGCAAGCCTGGTCGACCTGCGCGGCAACCGCCGTCTGCTGCATCTGAAAACGGGCATGGCCTACATCGGTGACGGTCGCATCGTCGCGACCGCCGATATCCCGCGGAGTCCTGAACTCGCTTCCTACGAGCGGATTCCGGTCGGCGAAGACGAGCGTTATGCGGCAAACTGCATCCGTGTCAATGACCGCGTGCTCATTGCCGCCGGCTATCCGAAGCTCGCTGAGAGGCTCGCCGACTGCGGCTACGAGCTGCGACTCCTGGAAATGTCGGAGTTCCGCAAGATGGACGGCGGACTGAGCTGCCTGTCGCTGCGGTTTTGAGCGGTGCCGGCCCCGCCCGGCCAGCGCATCATCATCATCATTGAAGTAAAGTCCCAGTGCTAGCATAATGCTAGCACCATGAGAGACACCGCCACCCTCACCA
>CAYZDW010000033.1:0-8769 GCA_964477175.1 uncultured Steroidobacteraceae bacterium
CGAGGCGCGGGGCCGGCTTGTCGACGAGGTGTTCCGGATCGTCATCGAGCGGACGCGCGCGCCCGCCGCCGTGCCGGTGGCAAAAGTGCTAGCGACCGGGGAAATCCAGGGCCTTGCCAATCACACGGTGCTCATCGCGCGCGACGGCACCGAGTGGCCGGTCGCCGACAGCGCGGCGCCGATCCGCGACGCCGCGGGGCAGGTGAGCGGCGTGGTGCTGGTCTTCCGCGATGTGACGATCCAGCGCCAGGCCGAACGGACGATCCGGGAGCAGAACGAGCGGTTGGAGGAGCGCGTTGGCGAAAGGACCGTACAACTGCGCGAGAGCGAAGAGCGGTTGAGCTTCGCCCTGCGAAAGAGCCGCACAGGAGGATGGGATCTCGATCTGGTGGACCACACCGCGCATCGCACGCTGGAGCATGACCGCATCTTCGGTTACGGCTCGTTCCTGCCGCAGTGGACATACGAGATGTTCCTGGAGCACGTGCTGCCCGAGGATCGCGCCGAGGTGGACCGGCGTTTCCGCGCTGCCACCGCGGCGCAGGCTGAATGGAGTTTCGAATGCCGTATCCGCCGCGCCGACGGTGAAGTGCGCTGGATTCTGGCTGCCGGCGAACATCAGCGCGATGAGGCGGGACAAACGCGGCGCATGGCCGGAATCGTTCAGGACATCACCGAGCGCAAGCGCGCCGAGCAGGAAATCCGTGCGTTCAACGAAGACCTGGAGCGGCGTGTCGCAGCGCGCACGGCCGAACTGCATCAAGCCAACAGCGGCCTGCGCGACGCCACCGCGCGCATCCGGTCAATTGTCGATACCGTGGTGGACGGCATCATTACCATCGATGAGCGCGGCATCGTCGAGACCGTCAATTTGGCTGTCGAGCGCATTTTCGGCTATGCCGCCGCCGAACTGATCGGGCGCAACGTCAAGATGCTGATGCCCGAGCCTTATCACGGCGAGCACGACGGCTACCTTGCGCGATACCGCGCCACCGGCGAGGCGCGGATCATTGGCATCGGGCGCGAGGTCGTGGCCGGCGCAAGGACGGCAGCACGTTTCCGCTGGAACTCGCGGTGAGCGAGATGCGGGTGGACGGCAAACGCTGCTTCACCGGTATCGTGCGGGACATCACGGCCCGGAAAGCGGGCGAAGCCCAGCGTGACCGGTTCTTCAATCTGCCCGTGGACATGCTCTGTATCGCGGGCGCGGACGGCTATTTCAAGCGCCTCAACCCGGCCTTCAGCGCGACACTGGGCTGGACGATCGAAGAACTGCTGGCGCGCCCGTTCCTCGATTTCGTGCACCCGAATGACCGCGTCAAGACGATGGCCGAGATGGAGAAACTCGGCTTTGGCATGCCGACGCTGAGCTTCGAGAACCGCTACCAGTGCAAGGACGGCTCCTGGAAATGGCTGTCGTGGAAGACCCAGCCAGTCCCCGAGGAAGGGCTGCTCTATGCCACAGCGCGCGACGTGACCGAGAACAAGTTGGCGGAGGAGGTAGGGCAGCGCCTGACGACCGAGCTCGAGCATGCCAAGCGCGATGCCGAACAGGCCAACCGCGCCAAGTCGCAGTTCCTGGCCACGATGAGCCACGAAATCCGCACGCCGATGAACGGCGTGATCGGCATGGTCGACGTGCTGCATCAGACCAGCCTGCGTGGATACCAGGTCGAGATGGTCGACCTGATCCGGGAATCCGCCTACTCGCTGCTTGCGATCATCGACGACATCCTCGATTTCTCCAAGATCGAAGCCGGCAAGCTCGAGATCGACAACACGCCGATCGAGGTCGCGGCGGTCGTCAAGGCGACCTGCGGCATGCTCGTACACGTAGCCTCGCGCAAGCGCGTGGAGCTGACTCTCTTCGTCGATCCGCAGATCCCGCCGGCGCTCCTTGGCGACGCGATGCGGCTGCGGCAGGTGCTGGTCAATCTCGCGAGCAATGCGATCAAGTTCTCGAGCAGCGACGAACGACAGGGGCGCGTGTCGGTGCGGGCCGTGCTGGTCGAACAGGGGTCGGAACAGGTTACCGTCGAGTTTCGCGTCACTGACAACGGCATCGGCATGAGCGACACCATCCTGTCAAAGCTGTTCACGCCATTCACGCAGGCCGATGCCTCGACGACGCGACAGTTCGGAGGCACCGGCCTCGGTCTGACGATCGCACGTCATCTGGTCGGCCTGATGGGCGGTGAGATCACCGTGGCGAGCGAACCGGGCCAGGGTTCGACGTTCTGCGCGCGGATTCCGCTGACGCGCACGCAACTCCCTTCTGCGCAGCAACAGGAGGCGTCCGCGGTTGCCGGATTACGCTGCATCGTCGTCGGCGGCGCCGAAAGCATGGCGGATGACCTCGCGAGCTACCTGGCACACGCGGGCGCCGCCGTCACGCGTGCGCCGGACCTGGCCGTTGCCCATGCCGAAGCCGCCGCGAAAGAGCCGGGCCAGTACGTCTGGGTCATCGACGCGGCCCAGCAAGTTCCTGCGCCGGACGAACTGCGCGCCGCGGCGGCCGGTCGGCAGGACGCCGAGAATCGGTTCGTCGTCATCGGCCGCGGGCAGCGGCGGCGGCCGCGTACCGAAGCGCCGGATCTCGTCACGATCGACGGCAATACGCTGACGCGGCAAACCTTCATTAACACAGTGGCACTGGCCGCCGGGCGGACGGAGCTGGACGACACGCTCATCCACCCCGGAAAAGGGGAAAGCGAGTTCCGTCCGCCGGAGCGCTCGCAGGCCGCGCGCACGGGCCGGCTGATCCTCGTGGCGGAAGACAACGAGACCAACCAGCAGGTGATCCAGCGGCAACTCGCACTGTTGGGATTCGCCGCGGATCTGGTCAGCGACGGGCGCGAGGCGCTCGAGCGCTGGGAGAACGGGAGCTACGCACTGCTGCTGACCGACCTGCACATGCCGCGCATGGACGGCTACGATCTCGCGCGCGCGATCCGTCTTGGCGAGGCAGGGCGCCCGCGCATACCGATCATAGCCCTGTCCGCCAATGCGCTGCGGGGCGAGGCGGAACGTTGTCGCGTGGCCGGAATGGACGATTACTTGAGCAAGCCTGCGCCGCTTTCGGAACTCAAAGCGGTGCTGGAAAAATGGCTGCCGGCGGCCGGCGACACGCGCCCGCAGGAACAGGCCATGGCTGCGGCGGCGGGCGATTCCCAGGTGCCGGTGGAGCCCGGCGTGCTGGCAGGCCTGGTCGGCGATGATCCGGACGCCATGCAGCGGATCATGGATATTTTCCGCGGCGCCCTGCCGGCGGCGGTGACGGAACTGCGCGAGGCCTGTACCGCCGGAGATGCGGGCCGGGCGGGCGTGGCAGCGCACAAGCTGAAGTCCTCATCGCGCTCGATCGGCGCACTGCGGCTCGGCAACCTTTGTGCGGAGATGGAAAAAGCCGGCCGGTCCGGCGATGCCGCGAATCTGGCGGAGTTGCTGCCGCGTTTCGAGGCGGAGGTCGCGGCCGTCCAGGCGCATCTTGCCAGCGGCTAGGCGCGTTCGCCGGGAGACCAGGATCCCGCAGGGATGACAGGGATGACAGATCCAGCCGCAATCCGCATTCTCGTGCTCGACGACGACCCGATCATGCTCGAGCTGCTGGGCCGGATGCTGTCGAATCTGGGATTCACGGATGCGGCTGCCTTCGATAACGGTCTGCGCGCGCTGAAATGGCTCGATGAGCCGGCACACAGCGCGGACCTGATTCTGCTCGACCTCAACATGCCGGAGATGGACGGCGTCGAGTTCCTGCGCAAGCTCGTCGAGCGCCGTTACGCGGGCAGCGTGATCCTTGCGAGTGGCGAAGACGAAAAGATCCTGCAGTCGGCCGAAACGCTGGTACGTGCGCACCAGATCACCGCACTCGGCCACCTGCGAAAGCCCGTACAACCCGACGCACTCGCGGCGATGATCGACAAGTGGCGCCCCGGGGTACGCCGGGGCGCGCGCGGCGCGGCGAAGACCTACACGGCGGACGAGGTGCACCGAGCCATCGCGAACCGCGAACTCGTCAACGTCTATCAGCCGAAGGTGGCAGTTGCGACCGGCAACGTGGTCGGCGTGGAGACTCTCGTGCGTTGGCGCCATCCGAGCAACGGTATCGTGTACCCAGACCAGTTCATCGGCGTTGCCGAAGCACACGGCCTGATCGACGAACTCACGCAGCTCGTGATCGGCGAGGCGCTCGCACAGGCCAGGCTCTGGTTGGATGCGGGTCTCGCGCTGCACGTCGCCGTCAACGTGTCGATGGACAATCTCACCTCGCTCGATTTCCCGGACATCGTGTCGGAGCACGCGGCGGCGGCGGGGGTGCCCGCAACGGACCTCGTGCTCGAGATCACCGAGAGCCAGCTGATGCCGAAACTCGTCACCGTGCTCGACGTGTTGACACGACTGCGGCTCAAACGCTTTCGTCTCTCGATCGACGACTTCGGCACGGGTCATTCGTCGCTCGCGCAGTTGCGCGACATTCCTTTCGACGAATTGAAGATGGACCGCGGCTTCGTGCACGGCGCCGCAAGAAACGAGAAGAAGCGCGCCATCTGCGATGCGAGCCTGGGTCTCGCGCGACAACTCGGCATCACGGTCGTTGCCGAGGGCATCGAGGACCAGGACGACTGGCGGTTCCTGCGCGGCAAGGGCTGCGACTTCGCACAGGGTTACTACATCGCGAAGCCGATGCCCGGCGCCGACGTGGCGGCATGGATGGAGGGCTGGGCGGCGAGGGTGCGCAGCGGAGTGTAAGCTCTGGCCTGAGATGATGCGTCGGCACAGCCTTCTTCCCGTCCTGGTACTGCCGCTCCTGTGGTCCTGCGCGGGCGAGCCTGATTACGACGTTATCATTCGCGGCGGCACGATTTACGACGGATCGGGCCAGCCGAGTTACATCGGCGACATTGCAGTGCGGAGCGACCGCATCGCTTACGTCGGACCGCGGGCGCCGGGCGAGGGCCGCCGCAAGATCGATGCACGCGGACGCGCCGTCGCTCCGGGATTCATCAACATGCTGAGCTGGTCGAACGAGTCGCTGCTGATCGACGGCCGCGGCCAGGGTGAGCTGCGCCAGGGCGTGACGCTCGAGGTGCTGGGCGAGGGCGAATCGATGGGTCCGCTGACGCCATCGATGAAGGATGACCTCACTACGCAGCAGGGCGACCTCAAGTACCCGGTCGAGTGGACCACGCTCGGCGAGTACCTCGACGTCCTCGAGCGCAAGGGCATATCGCTCAATGTCGCGTCGCACATCGGTGCGGCCACCGCTCGCATGAATCTGCTCGACTCGGCGGACGTGGATCCGACGCCGGAGCAGCTCGAGGCGATGCGCGCCATCGTGCAGGGCGCGATGGAGGAGGGCGCGCTGGGCGTCGCTTCCTCGCTGATCTACGCGCCCGGCGTTTTCGCGGAGACCGACGAGCTCGTAGCGCTCGCCGAAACGGCGGGCCGCTGCGGCGGCATCTACGTGACGCACATGCGCAGCGAGGGCCGCCGGCTGCTGGAAGCCATCGACGAGACCATCGAGATCTCACGCCGCACGGGTACGCCGGCGGAGATCTATCACCTCAAGGCCGCCGGCCGGGAGAACTGGCCAAAACTCGAACCGGCGATCGCACGCATCGAGGCGGCGCGGCGCGAAGGTCTGCGCATTACGACGGAGATGTACGCCTATCCCGCGGCCGGTACTGGCCTCGACGCTGCGATGCCGCCCTGGGTGCAGGAGGGCGGCAACGAGGCCTGGTTCGCGCGCCTGCGCGATCCGGCAATCCGCCGACGCGTGGCCGAGGAGATGCGTGCGGCCGATGCGGGCTGGGAGAATGTCATCCAGATGTCGGGCGGTCCCGAGCATGTGCTGCTGGCGGCGCTTAGAAACCCCGCATTGAAGCCGTTGATCGGCCGCACGCTCGCCGAGGTCGCGAAAGAGCGCGGCGTGTCTGCGGAAGAAGCCGCAATGGATCTCGTGATCGAGGACGAGAGCCGCGTCGGCGCAATCTACTTCCTGATGTCGGAAGACAATGTCCGCCGGCAGATCGCGCTGCCGTACATGACTTTCGGCTCGGACGGCACGGCCGTTTCGGCCGAAGGTGTCTTCCTGAAGAGCAATCTGCATCCACGCGGTTACGGAAACTTCGCGCGCGTGTTCGCGCGCTACGTGCGCAATGAGAAATTGCTGACCGTCGAGGACGCAGTGCGTCGCATGACGGCACAGCCCGCGGCCGTCCTCGGCCTGCGGGACCGTGGGGCACTCAAGCAGGGCTACTACGCCGATGTCGTCGTTTTCGATCCGGCGACGATTCAGGACCACGCGACTTACGCCGAGCCGCACCAGTACGCGACCGGCGTGTCGCATGTACTCGTGAACGGCGTGGAGGTCCTGCGTGACGGCGAGCCGACCGCCGCGCGTCCGGGACGCGTCGTGCGCGGCCGTGGCTGGACCGGATGGGACGAGGGCGGTTGCCGTCCGTCACCGAAAGATTGGGCCTGGCCGTTCTGGGCTGCTGATTGGAACGGTTCGGAGGCAACGCGAAATTAGCCTCTCCATTTGATCTGAGATATGCTCTCTAAGCTATTGAAATAAAAAGCATACTAGATGCAGCTCGAGTTCCTGTTCTTTGCCCTGACCCTGCTCGGTGTCGCCATCTTCCATCGGCAGGCGCTGCCGATAGCGGCCTGCGGGCTCGCGGTCATCGTCGGCTATGAATCGCTGTTCACGCAGTTCCCTGCCGGCGGCGGTTGGTCGGGCCTGGTCACGCATTTCTCCCACGAGTGGGTGATCCTCACCAACCTGCTCCTGTTGCTGGTCGGATTCGCACTGGTGTCCAGGCACTTCGAGGAGAGCGGGATTCCTGCCGCGCTGCCGCGTTACCTGCCCGACGACTGGACCGGCGCCTTCGCATTGCTGGTGATCGTTTTTGTGATCTCCTCGTTCCTGGACAACATCGCGGCCGCGCTGATCGGCGGGGCGATGGCTCACACGCTGTTCCGCGCCCGCGTGAGTGTCGGCTACATCGCGGCGATCGTCGCGGCCTCGAATGCCGGTGGCTCGGGCAGCGTGATCGGCGACACGACGACGACGATGATGTGGATTAGCGGCGTGGGCCCATCCGAGGTCGTGCATGCCTATGTCGCCGCCGGGGCGGCATTGCTGGTCTTCGGCGTCGCCGCGGCGCGGCGGCAACAACGGTACGCGCCGATTATCAAGGACGCTCCGTCCTCGCTGCGCATCGACTGGGCGCGCGTCGCCGCTTCGATCTGGGTCCTGGCCTGCGCGGTTGCCGTGAATGTCTTCGTCAACCTGAAGCTGCCCGAGATATCGGGCCGGTTTCCGTTCATCGGCGCCACGGTTGCGCTCGCCCTGATCAGTACAGTCTGGATCCGTCAGCCCGACTGGCGCGCATTGCCAGGCGCATTCAAGGGGTCCGTATTCCTGCTGTGCCTGGTCGCGTCTGCGTCGTTGATGCCGGTCGAGTCCCTGCCGGAGGCATCGTGGCAGACAGCACTGGCGCTCGGCTTCGCTTCGGCCGGATTCGACAACATTCCGCTGACCGCGATGGCGCTGAAACAGGGCGGATACGACTGGGGGATGCTCGCCTATACCGTGGGTTTCGGCGGCTCGATGCTGTGGTTCGGGTCGTCGGCGGGCGTTGCGATCTGCGGGATCTATCCTGAGGCCCGCTCGACCGCCAAGTGGCTAGGCGAGGGCTGGCTGATCATCGTCGCCTATGTCGCGGGATTCGCGCTGCTGCTCGCGACGCTAGGCTGGCGGCCGGGCTCCTGAAGGTCGATGACGATACGGTCATCGTCGACGATGCCCTGCAGACGCGTCGTGGCGAGCACCGCGTCGAGCGCCTGCATTGGTGTCAGGCCGGCAATTGAGCCGTGCATGACGATGCCGTCGGCTTCCGCCTCGATGGCGGGGGAGGCGAATGTGATCTCGCGGCCGAGTTCGCGGCTGGCCCAGGCCAGGAACTCGGTCAACGAGTGCCCGTCGATGTCAATACCCGGCGTCGCGGCGGCGACCCAGTCCCACGACTCGCCGTAACGCGGCACGGCGTCGCGCCGGATACCACCGTCCGCCGCGATCATCAGCTGCTCGCCGGCATCGCCGCGCGCGGCCCCGCCGCTCCTGGCATTCCATTCAACGCGGCCCTCGCGGACACGCAGGCGGACGTCCGGGCCCAACAGCCGAACCTCGTATTGAGTCCCGACATGGCGCAAGGAACCCGCCGGTGTCATGACATCGAGCCGGGCTGTGCTCGCGGCCTCGCGACCAGAGTCGACGTACAAGGCGCCTCGCTCGATCAGGACGCGCTCGACACTCGCGATCGTGATGCGCGTGTCGTGATCGAGGCGCGCTGACACGCCGCCGGGCAGCGTCACGGCACTGCGGCCGGAGGGCCCGGTCATCAACGTCTGTCCGGCTGAGAGAGTCTTGCCATCGTCAATCGATTGCCAGCGCCCCAACAATCCCGCTTTGGCGCGCACCTCTCCGGAAGCGAGCGCGATCGTCGCGACGGCCTCGCCAGGACCGGTGATGAGTGGACCGGCCAGCCAGACGCCGAGCGCGGCAACCGCCAGGCTGGCCGCGAGCGCGAGGCCCATGCGCCGTTGCCGTCGTGCACGTTCCACGGCGACGATCGAGCGCCACTCATGGCGCAGATGCTCGCGCGCTGCGCGCTCGACGTCGGCCGGAGGCCGGTCCCTGGGACCTGTAGCCTTCAGCACCCGTTCGATATCATTTTCATTCATGGCATGACCTCACGAGCC